>JAKLHH010000132.1 GCA_022710245.1 Myxococcota bacterium | reverse complement strand
CCGGGCCTCCACGTCCACATCCTCCTCTGGGACTTCGCGGTCATCTACGCGCTCGAGCGCCAGGCCCTGCCCGCGGTCCAGCTCGGCTGGCGCACCTCGCGCCGCATCCACTTCAGGCTCGACGGCAACCACCCCCTCAGCGCCTCGCACCACGAGAAGCTGGTGGTGCTCGACGACCGCGTCGCCTTCGCCGGAGGGATGGACCTCGCCGAGAGCCGCTGGGACACCTCGGCCCACCTCCCCGAGGACCCGCGCCGGCGCAGCAGCGCCGGCCAGCCCTACCAGCCCTTCCACGACGTGCAGCTTGTCGTCGACGGCGAGGCGGCCGCGGCGCTGGGCGTCCTCGCCCGGCAGCGCTGGCTGGAGGCGACCGGGCGCCGCCTGAGGGCGCCGGCGACCGGGGGCGACCCGTGGCCCGCGGGCGTCACGCCGGACCTGCGGGCGCTGGACGTCGCCATCGCGCGCACGCGCCCGGCGTGGGAGGGCGGCGACGAGGTGCGCGAGGTCGAGCAGCTCCACCTCGACGCCATCGCCGCGGCGAGGCACACCATCTACCTCGAGAACCAGTTCCTCACCGCGGCTCGCATCGTCCGGGCGCTCGCCACCTCGCTGGCCGCCGAGCGCGGCCCGGAGGTGGTCGTGATCGGCCCGCGGCGGGAGTCGGGCTGGTTCGAGCAAGCGACGATGGGCGTCCTCCGCGCGCGGGTCATCCGCGAGCTCCGCCAGGCCGACCGCCACCGGCGCCTTCGCCTGCTCCACCCGACCGTCCGCGGCCTCGCCGAGGACCAGTGCATCAACGTGCACGCGAAGCTCAGCGTCATCGACGACCGGCTGCTCCGGGTGGGGTCGGCGAACCTGAGCAACCGCTCGATGGGGCTCGACACGGAGTGCGACCTCGCCGTCGAGACCGAGGACGCCGAGCAGCGCCGGCGGATCGCCGGGATCCGGGACCGGCTCCTCGCCGAGCACCTCGGGCGGCGCCCCGAGGAGGTCACCGCCGTGGTCGCCCGCACCGGCTCGCTCCTCGCCGCGCTCGAGCAGCTGCGCGGCGGTCCGCGCGCGCTGGTGGAGCTCGAGGACGACGTCCCGGCCTGGCTGGAGGAGGCCGTCCCCGAGTCGGAGGTCGTCGACCCGGCGCGCCCGCTCGGCTACGACGACCTCGTCGCCTCGATCATCCCGCGCGAGTACCGCCAGCTGCAGCGCGCACCGCTGGTCACCCGCCTGCACGTGTGGACCGCGCTCAGCGCGCTGCTGATCGCCTGGCCCTGGACCTTCCTCGAGCAGCTGGTGCCGCTCTTCTCGCTCCTGCGCTGGGGCGCTGCCCATGTCTCGCGCGTCACCGGCCCGCTGCTGGTCGCCGTCGTCTACCTGCTCGGGGCCGCGCTCCCGCTCGGCCTCCTCGCGGTGCTCACGGTGCTCCTCTTCGGGCCGGGGCTCGGCGTGCTCTACGCGGTGGGCGGGGTGCTGCTGAGCTCGGCGGCCGCGTATGGCCTGGGGCGTGTCCTCGGGCCGCGGCGGCTTCGCCGCCTGCTGCCGGGGCCGGTCGATCGCCTCGGCCAGCAGCTGGCGCGGGCGCGGACCAGCACCATGGCCAAGGCGCGCTGGGTGCCGCTCGCCTCCTTCCCGCTCGTCAACCTGGTCTCGGGCGCCTTCGAGGTGAGGCCCGCGAAGTTCGTCGTCAGCGTCCTCGTCGGGGTCTTCCCGGGGACCCTCTTCGCGGCGATCTTCGGCGTGCAGCTGCAGCGGACCATCGTCACGCCGAGCTGGACGAACGCGGCGCTCCTCCTCGCGCTCCTCAGCGGCATGTACGCGCTGACGATCTGGCTGCACCGGCGACTGAGCGGCGGATGAGCGCGTTCACCCTCGCCTCCTACAACGTGCACCGCTGCATCGGCCTCGACCGGCGCCGCCGGCCCCAGCGGATCGCGGCGGCGCTGCAGCAGCTGGGCGCCGACGTGATCGGCCTGCAGGAGGTCGACACGCGAGACCACGCGCCCGGACACGGCGGCCTGGTCAGCTATCTCGCGCGTGAGACGGGGCTCGCCGCGGTGAGCGGCCCCTCGCTCTTTCACGACGACGGCGGCTTCTACGGGAACGTGATCCTGACCCGCTTCCCCGTCGAGGACGTGCGCATGATCGACCTATCGGTGCGAGGCCGTGAGCCGCGCTCGGCGCTGGACGTGGACCTGCGCATCGGCGCCGCGCTGCTGCGCCTGGTGGTGACCCACCTCGGGCTCACGGGCAGGGAGCGGCGCGAGCAGGTGGCGCGGCTCCTCGCGGCGCTCGAGCGCCCGGCGCGGCCGCTCCTCGCGGTGACGGGCGACTTCAACGAGTGGCTCCCGCGCAGCCCGGCGGTGGCCGCGCTCGACCGCGCGCTCGGCACCTGCGGAAGCCCCCGCACCTTCCCGGCCTGGCGGCCGCTGCTCGCGCTCGACCGCCTCTGGGTGCGCCCGGCGGCGGCGCTCGAGGAGCTCCACGCGGTGCTGACCCGGCTCAGCCTGCGCGCGTCCGATCACCTGCCGCTGCGGGCGCGGGTCACCGTCCCGGAGCGCTAGCTCGGCAGCTCACCCGCCAGGCGTTCACCCCAGGTGCCCCCCGAGCAGCCTCAGCCCGGCCACGCGCTCGACGAGCCAGAGGAGCGCGAGGAGCGCGATCAGCGCGGATCCGGCCTGCAGCACGGCGCGCCGGTAACCGGCCCGCCGCACCCCGACCGTCGCGCCGAGGAGGAGCAGCCCGGCCGCGGCCGGGTGCCAGGAGATCCCGACGCCGGCCGCGGCGAGGAGCACGAAGAGCGCGGCCAGGAGCGCCAGCGAGATCGCCGCGTCGCGGACACCGTCGCGAACGCTCGCGCGAGCGCGCGCCAGGAGGTGCAGCACCGGGAAGAGCAGGCTCACCACCGCGAGCTGCCCCACCTCGACGCCGCCGTTGAAGGCGAGGAGCGAGAGGAGCAGGCCGCGGCGCGGGAGCCCGAGCTCGCGCAGGACGTGCGCGAAGCCGAAGCCGTGCACGAGGCCGAAGCCAAAGGTGAGGAGCCAGCGCAGCCGCGGCTCGCGCGCGAGCAGGTTCTCGACGGCGACGTAGAGGATGGTGACGGCGATCGCCGGCTCGACCACTCGCGGCGGGAGCGCGAGCACACCGAGCGCGGAGAGGACCAGGGTCGCGCTGTGCGCCACCGTGAACGCGGTGACCACGCCGAGCACGTGGAGCAGCCCCGCCCGCAGCGGGGCTGGCCGGGTCGCGTCGTCGTCGCGTCGCCGTCGCGCGCCGGCGGCGAGGAGCAGCGCGAGGAGGAAGCAGAGGTGGTCGTAGCCGGTGAAGATGTGGTGCACCCCGAGGCGCAGGAAGGTCCACGCGCTCCGCCAGACGGAGACCTCCCGCGTCAGGCGAAAGACCCGCTGGCCGCTCGTCAGCGCGGCGCTCGGCGCGCCCGGCTCCTCGCGCGCCGCGACCAGCGCGCGGTGCAGCGGGTCGTCGTCGAAGAGGAGGTCGTAGCGGAGCTCGAGCTCCTCGATGGCGCCGGGGCAGGCGTACTCCAGCGTCAGGCGGAGCCTGTCGCCCTCGATCTCGAGTCGTCTCGCGGCGCGGTCGCAGCGCCGGCCGCCGCCGACGCTCATCGTCAGGTAGGCGGCGACGTTCTTCAGCACCGTGCTCGCCTTGGCCCGGTAGAGGGTGGGGACCGGCCGCACCCCGGCCGCGACCTCCAGCGTGGGGGCGAGGTCAGCGGCGGTGGCGCGCAGGACGAGCTCCACGCGCTCGCCGTGGACGCGGAGCTCGACGAGCGCCTGCGTGCCCTGGTGGGCCCGGGCCGCGACCGGGGCGAGCAGCGAGGTGACGAGCACCCCGACGACGAGTGAGCGCCGCATGGCTGCGCAGGCTAGTGCCTGGCAGCCTGCCTGTCCAGCGGATCACCCAGCAAGCGGCTCACCAGCAGCGGTTCAGCCGCCGATCACTCGCGGGAGCCCAGCTCCTGGTCGATGAGGAGGAGCGCGCTCGAGTTCGCGCCCGCCAGCTTGAAGCGATCGACGATGGTCTTCGCCGTCGCCTCCTCCTCCACCTGCTCCTCGACGAACCACTGCAGGAACTGGAAGGTGAGGTGGTCGCGCTCACGCTCGGCGAGCTCGACGAGCTGGCCGAACCAGTGGCTGACCTCCTGCTCGTGGTGGTAGGCGTCCTCGAAGACCGCCTGCGGCGCGCTCCACTCGCTGGGCGGCGCCTTCACCGCGCCCACCCGCACCCGCGCGTCGCGCTCGGTCAGGTAGTCGTAGATCTTGTGCGCGTGCTCGAGCTCCTCGGCGGACTGCGCCTTCAGCCAGCGCGCCGCGCCGCCGAGGCCGAGGTTCTCGCACCAGCCCGCCATGGAGAGGTAGAGGTTCGCGGAGTAGAGCTCCTCGGTGAGCTGCTTGTTCAGGGCCTGCTCGACGCTCTCGATCAGCATCACTCGCCTCCTTCACGCCAATCCACTAAGCGTAATGAGAATGCGCCCCCTCGCAACCCGCCCGGCCGCCCGGAGACCCTGCATCCCGGGGGGGCAGCCAGGGACACCTCTGCTATAGTCCCCCGGTCGCGGGGAGCGACCCCCGCCGCGCGCAAGGAGGCCAGACGTGAAGACGATCTATCTCGCCAGGTATGCCCAGAGCCCCTTCGGCAAGCTGGGCAACTACCCAGTCGACGACATGATCCGGGACGCCGGGAGCAAGGGGCTCGAGGACCTCGACCGCGCGGGCGTCGACCACATCGCCATCGCCGGGCTGCTGACGCCGTTGCTGAACGACCAGTCGCTCCTCGCAGGACTGGTCGCCATGGACCCGGCCTACACCGGCAAGAGCATCAAGGGCGTCGGCAACGCCTGCGACTCGGGCGGCCTCACCGTCCTCGACTGCGCGGCGCAGATCCTCGCCGGGCTCGCCCACGTGGGGCTGGCGGTCGGCGTCGAGAAGATGCACCCGCTCGAGGGCAAGCTCGACTCGAAGAAGGTCGGCCTCGCGCTCGGCACGGCCGCGCATCGCGGCGACCTCTTCCCGCCGTTCACCTTCCCCCACGCCTTCGCGGTGATCATGGACCGCTACCTGAAGGCCTACGGGCACCGCGAGGAGGAGATCGCGGAGATCCCTCCGCTCTTCTACGAGAACGCCTCGCACAACCCGCTCGCGCACATGCACAAGACGAAGGAGCCGGTGACGCCCGCGGCGGTGATGCAGAGCGCGCGGCTCTTCGAGGAGCCGCGCCTGCCGCTCAAGCTCTTCGAGTGCTCTCAGGTCTCGGACGGCTGGGCACGCCTCCTGGTCTGCGACGACGAGGGCCTGGCGCGGCTCGGCATCCCGCGCTCGCAGGCGACGGAGCTGGTGGGCTTCGCCCAGACCACGGACACGCTCGGCATCGCCGCGCGCGGCGAGGCGCTGCTGCAGCCGGCGGCCGCGCGGCGCGCCTTCCAGGCGGCGATGACCATGGCCGGCGCCCGGCCCGAGCAGCTCTCCTTCGAGGAGGTCCACGACTGCTTCTCGGTGATGGCGCCGCTCGCCGTGGAGCTCTCCGGCCTGGCCGAGCCGGGCCGCGGCCTCCGCTACTTCCTCGACGGTCACGCCGCCCGCGGCGGGCGCTGCCCGATCAACACCTCCGGTGGCCTGATCGCCAAGGGCCACCCGATCAGCGCCACGGGCGTGGCGATGATCGGCTGGGCGCATGACCAGCTCACCGGGCAGGTCCCCGCGCCGCTGCAGGTGAAGGCCGCGCAGCTCGGCGCCACCCTCAACATCGGCGGGCCCATCTGCAGCACGGTCGTCACCGTGCAGCGGCCGGCGGCCTGAGGAGGCGTCCCGTGAGAGAGCCGACGATCGCCGCCGCCGACCTGGAGACCTGGGCCGGCTACCTCCTCGACCACTCGCTCGGCGGGGTGCAGCCGGGCGACCGCGTGATGATCAAGGGCGAGCGGATCTGCTGGCCGCTCATCGCCGTCCTCGAGCGGCGGGTGGTGGAGGCCGGCGCGCTCCCCGACCTCTTCCTGGTGCCGCCCAACAACGAGCGCGGCCGCGTCTGGTCCGCCACCGTCGGGCGGCTCGGCTCGCCCGAGCAGCTCGAGCAGACCCCCGACTGGTTCCGCCTCCGCTACGAGGCGATGACCAAGTACATCGAGGTCCTCGGCGCGGAGGATCCGTCGCTCTACGCCGGCCTCGGCCCCGAGCAGGTCCGCCGCCTCGCCACCGCCGACCGTCCCTTCGCCAACCTGCGCATGTCGCGGCCCTGGGTGCTGACGCTCTTCCCGACCCCGGGCTTCGCCGCGATGGAGGGGATGGAGCTGGGCGAGTACACGCGCTTCATCGTCCGCGCCTCGACCACCGACCCGCGGCCGTTGCGCGCGGCCGAGGAGGTGCTGGTGCCGCTCCTCGACCAGGCGCGGCAGATCACCATCCGCACCCGCGGCCCGCGCGGGCGCGCGCTGGAGCTGCGCCTCGGCCTCGAGGAGAGCCGCGCCACGATGTCCTACGGGCTGCGCAACTTCCCCGACGGCGAGGTCTTCACCAGCCCCGACGCGCGCTCGCCGGAGGGCGAGATCTACCTCGACCTCCCGGTCCACTACGGCGGGCGGGACATCCGCGGCATCTACCTCAAGCTCGAGGGCGGACGCATCGTCGAGTACGAGGCGGAGGTGGGCCACGACCACCTGGCGGCGATCATCGAGACCGACGCCGGCTCGCACCGCCTCGGCGAGGTGGCGCTGGGGATGAACCCGGGGCTCGACAAGGTGCTCAAGCACCCGCTCTTCGTCGAGAAGGTGGGCGGCACCCTGCACATCGCCATCGGCGCGAGCTACGAGGACTGCTTCGTCGACGACCCGGCCAGCGACGAGGGGCAGCGTCGCATCCAGGACCTGGAGGCGGCGGGCGTCCTCAACCGCTCGGCGCAGCACGTGGACATCGTCGCGGACTTCCGCCCCGGCGGCTGCGGCCGCGAGGTGCTCCTCGACGATCGCCCGCTGCTCTCGAAGGACGGTCTCTGGGTCGCGGGCTGAGCCCCGGAAGATTTGCCCTGCTCGCCTCCTACGGAGGCTCCGCGATGAAGGGCAAATCTCCCCGCAGGGCGAATTCCTCCTCACCCGCCTTCAGCTCCACCCCCGGCCCGCCTGCGTCGTCTGGCTGGTACGCCCGTTGCCTCCGACCCCTGGCAAGGGGGTGTGGGATGGGGCACGGCGTCGCGCAGCTGCTCGAGCTCGGAGGGGCGCTCCTCCACGTGCTCGGCGTCTTCCTGCATGGGGTCCGGGTGGCCTCGGCCGCGGTCGATGTGGTCTGGCGCCCGCCCTCGCTCCCCGGCGTCCCGCTCGTGGCCGGCCTCTGCGTCGCGTTCGGGGTGGCCGTGGTGCTCGTCGCGGACCGGCTCGAGCGGCTCTTTGTCCGCGCCATCCTGCTCGCGCGCTGGGCGGACCGGCGTGGTCACCGCTGGCTCGGCGGCTCGCTCAAGCGGCTGCTCCGGCGGCTCGTCGCGGGCTCTTATCGCGGGGCCCTCTCGCCGCTCGGCGTCGGTCAGCGGACCCCCTGGCACCTCGCGCTCCACCGGGCGTTCCTCACCCTGCACTCGTCGGACGCGCACTACCCGCGCCCCAGGCAGCTGCTGGAGCGGCGCCCCGCGCGTCGGGCGGTGGCGGGTTGCTGCCGCGACCGACGATTCAGGCCGCGCCGCCGGGTCGCTGCGCTCCGCGGCCTGCAACGCGGGCTGGTCAGGGCGTGACCCTGGCGGTGACCGCGTGGTGACCGAGTGGTGACCGAGTGGTCGGCGGCCAGGAGTCAGGCCGTGACCATCGCGCGGTGAGGCTGGCCGGGCAGGTCAGGAACGCTCAGGCCATGAAGTCGAGGAGCTGGAGGCGGGTGAGGTAGCCGTCGAGCAGCGAGCCGTACTCGTCGAGGAGCAGGTCGAGCTCGAGATCGACGCGGCGGTTGATGGTGCGAAGGACGGTGCTGCTGATGGGGAGCTCGGGCTCACCCAGGGAGAGCACCGCGATCAGCCGCGTCCCCACCGCCGGGAGCTCGCCCGAGGGGAGCTCGTAGGAGAGGTGGGTGCGCGAGATCTGCACGACCTGCGCCCGCGTCCCGTCGTCGAGGCGCACCGCCGCGGGGTGTCCGGCGGGTGGCTCCACGCGGTAGTTGACGCGGCGGTTGTGCCGGATCAGGTCCTCGAGGCGGTTGTGCAGCGGCTCGCTGATGGGCGTGTCCTGACTCTCCAGGAGGTAGTCCCGCATCTGCTTCATCGCCTTCTGCGTGCGGATGATGTTGCGTCGCATGTCCTCGAGCCGGAGCTGGTCGCGCCGCACCTTCTCGGCGACGAGGCGGACCAGGTTGCGATAGAAGGGCAGCGCGATCGCGGTCTGCTGCTCGAGCAGGCCCTGCAGCTTCTCGCAGGACGCGCGCATGATCGTCGAGGGGCGCGTGACGATGGCGCGGCTGGCGCGCGCGAGCCCGGCCAGACAGCCGAGCTCGCCGATGCCGGCGCAGGGCGAGAGCGGGAAGCGGAGCTGGTCGCTCTCGTAGATCTCCACCTCGCCGCTGATCAAGAGGTAGAAGTGAGTCGCCGGGTCGCCGACCTCGAAGAGGGTGGCGCCCTCCGGGAGCGTCACTGGCTCGAAGATCAGCGCGACAGACTCCAGCAGGGTGTCGTCGAAGCCCGCGAGGAGGGGAATGCAGCGAAGGTGCTCAGGCTGCAGGGACATTGGTTTCTCCGTTGGTGCGGCAGCAGCATACCCTCGCCCCGGCCCTTTGTCAGGGACGAAGAACGACGAGGTGCGTTGCCCTCCGAGCGTTGCTCCCTCAACTTGTCCCTTGGCGGGAGGGGGCCGGACGGACGATCATAGGACCAACCAGAGCGGGAGCGACCATGTCCACCACCACGCGGGTCCTGTGCCTGGGACTCATCCTCGGCCTGCTGGCAGGATGCCCCGGCGGTCAGAAGCCGGTCCCCGACGGCGGCTCCGTGTGCGGCAACGGCCGCCTCGAGCCGGGCGAGCAGTGCGAGCCCACGCACTACGACTCCGCCGGAGTGCTGTTGAAGGAGCCGGTGTACGCCGTCAAGTGCCACAAGGGCACGCTCGCCTGCCTCGCGGACTGCACGGTCTCCACCGACCAGTGCCAGGAGTACTGCGGCGACGGGGTGATCAACGGCGACGAGGAGTGCGACGGCACCGACCCGGGCGTCAAGATGCAGTGCGCCCAGGGGAGCTGGACCTGCAAGTCGACCTGCCGGCTGGACCTGACGCAGTGCAAGCCGAAGTGCGGCGACGGCGCGGTGAGCCCGCCCGAGCAGTGCGACGGGACCACGTTCCTCTCGCAGTGCTACGACGGGAGCAAGCTCACCTGCAAGGCGGACTGCTCCGTCGACGCGAGCAGCTGCAAGGCTGGCTTCTGCGGTGACGGCAAGAAGAACGGACCGGAGGCCTGCGACGGCACCGACGTCCCGCAGTGCCACGACGCGGGCGGCACCATCGAGTGCCGGCCGAACTGCACGGTGGACTCGCTCAGCACCTGCACGGGCTTCTGCGGCGACGCCAAGCGGAACGGCCCCGAGGCCTGCGACGGCACGGACGTCACCGCCTGCTACGACAAGTCGGGCATCGTCAGCTGCAAGTCGGACTGTACGCTCGACCCGGGCACCTGCACGGCCTTCTGCGGCGACGGCAAGCGGAACGGCCCCGAGCCCTGCGACGGCAAGGACGTCGGCAAGTGCTACGACGGCTCGGGCATCCTCACCTGCACGGCCGGGTGCACCGTGGTGGCGAACGGCTGCGACGAGTACTGCGGCGACGGCGTGATGAACGGCCCCGAGGTCTGCGACGGCAAGACGGTGCCGCTCTGCCACGACACCTCTGGCGTGGTCATCTGCGGTCCGGACTGCAAGGCCGACTCGAACCAGACCACCTGCAAGTCGTTCTGCGGCGACGGCAAGAAGAACGGCAACGAGGTCTGCGACGGGACCGACCTCCCCAAGTGCCACGACACCTCGGGCACGGTCAGCTGTCAGCCCGACTGCACCGCCGCCGAGACCAGCACCTGCAAGTCGTTCTGCGGAGACGGGACCCGCAACGGCGGCGAGAAGTGCGATGGCACCGACCTCGAGCCCTGCCACGACGCCTCTGGCAAGGTGAGCTGCAAGCCGGACTGCACCCTCGACGCCGGCACCTGCACCTCCTACTGCGGCGACGGCAAGATCAACGGGGCCGAGGTCTGCGACGGCGCGGTCCCGGCCTGCTACGCCAGCGGGACCGTCGTCTGCAACGCCGTTGACTGCACGGCGGCGCCGGCCACGAGCTGCACCAGCTACTGCGGCAACGGCACCATCGACGGGCCGGAGCTCTGCGACGGCGCCGACGTGCAGCCCTGCCACGACGCCAGCGGCGTGGTGGTCTGCAAGTCCGGCTGCCAGATCGACAAGGTCGCCACCACCTGCAAGTCCTACTGCGGCGACGGCGTGCTGAACGGGGGCGAGCTCTGCGACGGCTCCGTGGTGCCGAAGTGCCACACGACCGGGACCGTGGTCTGCTCGCCCCTCTGCGAGGCGGACGCGAAGACCACCTGCACGGCCTACTGCGGCGACGGCGTGCAGAACGGGCCGGAGAAGTGCGACGGCGCCGACGTCCCGACCTGCCACAACGCGCTGACCCCGCTCAGCTGCACCGCGAGCTGCACCATCAACCCGGGGTCGTGCACGGCAGGCTACTGCGGCGACGGGAAGAAGAACGGCGCCGAGCAGTGCGACGGCGCCGACATCGTCAAGCCGTGCCCGGCGGCCTTCTGCGACGCGGACTGCACCATCGACGACTCGCCCTGTCCCTGAGATCTCTTGCGCCGTCTGGCCCGTCTGGCTGGTTGACACCCCGTCCACCGCCTGGCACGTTCTCCGCCATGAGGATCCTGCCCCTGCTCGCGACCTTCCTCCTGGCAGCGCCGGCCACAGCATGGGCCGGGGAGTTCGGCTTCAAGGCCACCGGCAGCCGAACCAGCCTCCTGCGGCCAGTGAGCAGGACGACGAACCCTTTCCTGCGCCATTTTTGGCACGCCCGCGACCGGATACGAGATGAGCTCCTGCGCGCGTGGACCCTGGGAGGGCCATTCGTTCGCCCGTTCGCTCCGAGGACGGCTGGTCCAGCCCGCACTGGCTGGGGCCTCCTGAGGTCAGATCCTCG
>JAKLHH010001319.1 GCA_022710245.1 Myxococcota bacterium | reverse complement strand
TGTCGGGTCCCCGCGCGCCGCCGGACGTCGAAGTGTTCGAGGATCGTGATCGCTGATTCAGCGCTTCGCCCGCCGCCGCCGCGCCTCCACGAGCAGCACGCCGCCGAGGAGGGTGAGGATCGCTCCCGGGATGGCCGTGGCGATCGCGCCTCCGTAGGCCGGGCGGCCGCTGAAGGCCCAGCCGAGCAGCGGGAAGAAGCCCGCCTGGACCGAGCTCGTCAGCAGGTAGTAGGGGCCAGGCCCGCCGGAGAGGTGGGTGATGGAGACCTCGCTGCCCGCCGTCAGCGCGTCGAAGTCACGGGGCAGCACGAGGTCTTCGATCGTCACCTGGCGGTCGGCCTCGCGCGGCAAGCGCACGGTGACCGTGCGCTCCTGGAAGGTCGCGACCCGAGCGCGACGGCCGCCGGCGACGTAGCTCTTCTTCACGGTGGCCTTCGACGCCACCACCGCCTTCTCCGGCTGGCCGCGCTCGACGAACGGCGCCCGCAGCCGGCGCGCCTCGGTGGGGGCGAGGTAGAGACCGAGGCTGAGGAGCATGAGACCCAGGCCAAGGATGCCGAGACGAATCACGCGGAACCTCCGTCGAGAGAGCTCGTCGAGAGCGCCGCACATGCCGGGTGGCTCCCGTGTCCTTCGCTCTGCTGCGCTCTGCTGCGCTCTGCTGCGCTCTGCTGCGCTCTGCTGCGCTCTGCTGCCACTGTACGTTCCACCTCGACGAAGCTTCCAGGCGAGCGCCCGCGCCCGTGCGCACGCACTCTCATCAGCGTCGAATTGTCGCGGCGCCGCACAGATCGGGCGACGGGCCGAGGACGGAAGCTCGAGTGGCCATGAAGTATCCTCGACCCTCGTCGCCAGGGTCGGAGTTACTTCAGGGTCCGCGCCGGGCCGCGAGGTCCGCGACGGCTCGAGGGGACGACACGCGTCGGAGCGAGCGGCAAATGTCTTTGGGTTTCGTGGTGGGGGTCGCAGCTACCTCGACGGGCCGAGGACGGAAGCTCGAGTGGCCATGAAGTATCCTCGACCCTCGTCGCCAGGGTCGGAGTTACTTCAGGGTCCGCGCGGGCCGCGAGGTCCGCGACGGCTCGAGGGGACGACACACGTCGGAGCGAGCGGCAAAGGCGCCCTCCTCGCGTCCTGCGGACGCTACCTCCTCGGGACCGCCGCGAGCTCGGCGACCACGGGCAGGTGGTCCGAGCGCCCGGCCTCGAGCACGCGCGCGCCGCGCAGGAGCAGGCCGCGACTGTAGAGGATGTGATCGAGGCGGTGGACGATGGGACCGACGCTGGTCCGCCAGCGCCAGGTCGCCGCGAAGGGCTGCGCCTCCTCGAGCGCGCTGCGCAGGCCGCGGCCCTTCAGGTAGCGCACCGCCTGCTGGTCGGCCTCGTTGAGGTCGCCGACGACCAGCGTCGGCAGCGCCGGATCGAGGCTGGCGCTGAAGCGCTCCGCCTCGCCGCGGCGGAAGCCGCGCGTCGTGAAGTAGCCGCTGACCCAGCTCCCGCGATCGCTCACCGGCGGTCGCAGGTGGAGCTGCAGGACCTGGAGCCGGCCGATCGGCGTCGCCACCACCACCCGCCAGGCGGGGAACCAGCCCACCGTCGAGGGCAGCACCTCGCCCTCGAACGGGTGGCGCGAGAGCACCGCGAGGCCGCCGGCGCCGGGCGCGTGGTGAAAGGCCATGCGCGGGTAGCGGCGAGCCAGCCGCGACCTGAGGGCCTGCTCCCAGCCCGGCGTCACCTCCTGCAGGAAGACGAGCTCGGCGCCGCCCGCCTCGATGGCGGCCAGGCCCGCGTCATCGCCCGCGAGGCCGAAGTTCACGTTGTAGGTCATCACGCGGAGCGTGGGCCCGCGCGCGGCGGCCGTCGCTGGCGCGGGGGCCGGCGCGCAGCCGGCGAGGAGCGGGGCGAACGCGAGGAGCGGGACGAGCGCGAGGAGCGAGGCGAACGCGCGGAGCTGAGCGCACACGCGGAGTGGAGCGCGCACGAGGAGTGGACCGCGCATGAGGAGCGGAGCGTGCGCGCGGAGCTGAGCGCGCGCGCGGAGTGGAGCGCGCACGAGGAGTGGACCGCGCATGAGGAGCGGAGCGTGCACGCGGAGCTGAGCGCGCGCGCGGAGTGGACCGCGCACGAGGAGTGGACCGCGCATGAGGACCGGAGCGTGCACGCGGAGCTGAGCGCGCGCGCGGAGTGGACCGCGCACGAGGAGTGGACCGCGCATGAGGAGCGGAGCGCGCGCGCGGAGTGGAGCGCGCACGAGGAGTGGACCGCGCATGAGGAGCGGAGCGTGCGCGCGGAGTGGAGCGCGCACGAGGCCTCGGAGCTCGGGCGGCGTGCGGCGCGTGCGGTCTGTGCGGCGCGTGCGGCGCGTGCGGCGCGTCCGGTCTGTGCGGCGCGTGCGGTCTGTGCAGCGCG
>JAKLHH010001318.1 GCA_022710245.1 Myxococcota bacterium | reverse complement strand
CGTCGATCACCACCACCGGCCGGCTGCGGTCGAGCGGGCCGTCGACGCGGCGGAGCGAGCCGTAGGCCTTGCGCTCGTCGCGCACGCAGAGCCCGCTGTAGCGGCCGCCGCCGTGGGCCACGCAGGCCATCAGGATGGGCAGGCCGGTGTAGCCGACGGTGGCGAGCTGGGTCGCCTCGTACTCGCGCAGGCGCTCGAGGAGGCAGGCAGCGATCAGCTCGGCGCCGCGCGCGGTGAGCGTGAGCTCCCAGCTGTAGAACATCCACGGCGCCTGCTGGCCGTCGGGGCTCTGCACCGGCTGCCCCGGCGAGGCGTGCAGGATGCCGCGCTCGCGGAGGAGGCGCAGCAGCTCCTCGCGAGCGAGGAGGGGGTCGGGCAGCGAAAGTGCTGCGGGAGAGGTCGTCTTCATCCGGTCCATGGCGCCTCCCTGGCTCGCGCGAGCATACCACCGGCGGCGAGCCAAGGTGCCGCTCGCACCTCCAGCACCGTCGTCGAAGACTGAAAGCCGCCCTACAGACCGGGGCGGCCAGATCGCGTAGAGGTACGTCTTCTCTTCCCAGCGATCTGGAGGCTGATTCATGCGAACCCAACTCACGCTCACCGTCGCGCTCACGCTCGTCCTCGCCAGCGGGTGCAAGAAGGACGAGGAGGAGCCCATGGGGCCGGAGTGCACCAAGCTCCAGGCCTGCTGCAAGGGCAACGCGACCTGCACCAAGATCGTCGACGACGACCCCGAGGCGAGCTGCAAGTCGGCGCAGGCGATCTACTGTGTCGACGCGGGGACGGCGAGCGAGGCGGGCACGCTGGAGGCGGGCTCGCCCGAGGCGTCAACCTGCCCGAAGACGAAGGCCAAGGGCGACAGCTGCACCCCCGGCAGCGTCTGCTGCGTCGAGCCGTACTCCTGCGGTTACATGGACAGCCCCGACCAGAAGAAGTGCTGCGTTCCCCTCGCCGGCGCCTGCACCTACGGCGAGGACTGCTGCCAGCTGAAGAGCGGCAACCCCAACATCTGCGAGGACAGCAAGTGCTGCGTCGCCGAGGGCCGGGGTTGCTTCGAGGCCAAGGAGTGCTGCCCCTCGGCGCCGAACTGCACCGACGGCAAGTGCGCCAAGTAGCTCCCGCCCGCTCCCGCCGCGGGTCTCCCCGCCTCGGAGCGTCAAGAGCTCGACCGGCCGCGCGGCGCCTCAGCGCTTCTCGACGGCGCCCCGCACCACCTCGAGGAAGGCCTTGCCGGTCTGGCTGACGGGACGCCTGGCGACCCGCACCAGGTAGATCTGCCGCTCCAGGCGGAAGTCCCGCACCTTCACCTCCTTCAGCAGCCCGCGCTCCAGGTCGTCGGCCAGGCAGAGCCGCGGCAGGAAGGCCACACCCTCGCCAGCCTGCACCAGCAGGCGGATGCTCTCCAGCGTCGGCATCTCGATGTCCATGGTGAGCCTGAGCTGGCGCCGCCGGAACTCGCTGATCACCTGCTCGCGGTAGGGGCTGGGGACGTTGTGGGCGACGAAGCTCTCCACCTCGAGCTCCTTCAACGCGACGCTGCGCCGCCGGGCGAGCCGGTGGTCCGGAGGCACCACGAAGGCCAGCCGCTCGTTGTAGATGGGGAGCGCCTCGAAGGTGCCCTCGTCGAGGGCGTAGCCGAGCACGCCGAAGTCCACGTCCCCGGCCAGCAGGCGCTCGGGCAGCTCTGCCGAGCGGGTGCGCGAGACCACCTGGCGGATCCGCGGGTAGCGCCGCCGGAAGCGCTTCAGGTGCGGCAGCAGGTAGAGGACCATGGTGTCGCTCGCGCCGAGCACGAGGCGGCCGATGGAGAGATCGTGGAGCTCGCCTAGCCGGCTCACCACCTCGCGCCGCAGGTTCCCCGCCCGCCGCGCCCAGTCGTGGACCAGCTTGCCCGCCTCGGTCAGGGCCAGCTCGCGCCCCGAGCGGTCGAGCAGCACCGCGCCGAGCTCCTGCTCGAGGCGCTGCACCGCCAGCGAGACCGCCGGCTGCGTGCGGTAGAGCTTCTCCGCGGCGCGCGTGAAGCTCCGCTCCTCGACGACGGTGAAGAAGACGTGCAGGGGGCTGTTCGGGTCCAAGGGCTAGGCTCCTCCGGCTGGGGTGGCAGCGTGCGCCGCCAGGAGCCGCGGCGCAGCTGCCATCCGTGGCGAGGATGACCTCATGAGCCACGCAAATACGATAAGCAGGCCTTATGGGGCAAGCAAAACTATCAATTTGTAATATCTCGGCGCCTGCTCAAACTCAGCCCACACCTTGGGACGCGACCTCGAACCGCTGGGCGAAGGAGGCGACAGTGGACGGGCAGAGCTCTATCGACGAGACCGCGCTGCGCGACGGCGAGCGGGCAGCCAGCTGCGGCGTGACGCCGACGGACGGGCAGGTCCTCATCTTCGACACCACGCTGCGCGACGGGGAGCA
>JAKLHH010001317.1 GCA_022710245.1 Myxococcota bacterium | reverse complement strand
GGCAGAGATGCCGCGCGTGCGGCGTCCAGGGGCGAGGTCCCCTTCTTCTTCTCCGTGAGCGAGCGTCACCGCCGGCGAGGAGCAACAGAGCCGGCGCGCCGTCTCGGCGGGGAGCCTCCCCGGTCCACCCTCGAGCCCGCAGCGTCCGATCGGCGCATCACCCGCCAGCACCTCCGCGTCCACGTGCACCACCACCTCGAAGCGGCCCTCGCGCCCGCGCGAGCGCTCACCCTTGTCCGCGAGGGCCCACTCCGCGAGGAGCCCCAGCGCATCCGCGGCGCGCCGGGCCCGTTCATCTCGCTCGAGCTCCGCGAGCTGCCAGACCCTCGCGGGAGCACCAGCGCCTGGAGCGCCCCGCACGTCGGCCGGCGAGCGGCCGCGACCCATGAAGGAGACGGTCGTGCCTCGCAGTGACTCCTCGAGCTCCCGCTCCTCGAGCTCCCGCTCCTCGAGCTCCCGCGCGTGTTCCCCGTCGAGCTCCCGCAGGTCGTATTCGTCATCCGCCTGGGAGTCATCCACCTCCGACTCATCCGCCGTGACGGGCGACGCCTCAGGCGACTCCTTGGTCGCTGCGGCCGCGCTGCGAGGGGGAAGCGTTTCCGCGGAAGCTCGCGCAGGAGCCACCGCAGAGGTCATCGGCGCAGCCGGCCCCGCATCCTGCGCGTCGAGGACGTCGCCCTCCGCCGGCGCCCGCGCCGCCTCGTCGAGGGCTCGGCTCGCCGCCGCGAGCGCCGCCGTCAGCAGCGCTCCTAGCTCCGGCGGGAGCCGGCCGCGGAGGCAGAGCATCCCCTCCGCGTCGGTCCAGGTGTGGAGGTAGCGCTCCTGGCGCTGGCGCCTGGCCTGGTCTCCCTCCTCGGCCTGCGTGCAGCCGCGGAAGAGGCGCGTCAGCCGCTCGAGGTGGTGGGCGGTCCCGTGCCGTGCGAGGTCGAGGAGCTCCTGCTCGTTCTCCGGCGTGGCGACGCGGCTCATGGCGCGCACCTTGGAGTAGCTCACCTCCCCGCGAGAGAAGGCCTCCCGGATGGACGGCAGCACCTCGAGCGCGCGTGCGACCCGGAGCCGCTCGCGCGCCGTCGCCAGGTCCAGCCCGACCCGCCAGGCCAGCCACTGCGCGCAGGAGCGGGCCCCGGACCGGGTCCAGCCCTCGCGCCGCTCGAACTCGGCCAGGGTGAGCAGCAGCCGGCAGGTCGCCGCATCAATGTGTGCCGAGAGCTCCCCGATCTCCGCCTCGAGCTCCTCGAGACTGCGCCTCTCGTCGCCAGCGGTCGTCGTCTCCATCGCATGCTCCTCGCCTTTGCGCGCGCACACTATAGCGCGCGATTTTCCGACGCAGCCGGCAGGCCCGAGGAGCACGCCCGGAGCGTCGGGACCGCTCGCGAAGCTCCGCGCCCGCGCACGCGCCTCCAGCGGCGCGTGGTGCGTCGAGCAGGCGCTGGCGACAGGCAACACAGACGCGGGACGAAGGCACGCGCTGGCGCTGTCAAGCAGAAAGTGCGGCTCGACGAAAGAAACGCCCGGGATGCCGTTTCCGGTTGCCTGGTCTGCGTGGCGAGGTAGGCCCAGGCCTTGTTCACCGGTGGCTCCTCTTCAACGAGCGCGGGACCTGCGCCGCGAAGAGCGTTCAGTCCCTGGGAAGCGTCGAGGGCGGAAGGTCATCGCTTGAGCCGCGCCTGCGCCTTCTCCGAGGTATTCGCCCCGGTGCAGGCGATGACCGTCCCCGACCTCGAGTTCGCCTTCGACGGGCCGGCGCTGCCGGAGGTGCTGGACGCCTGGCGCGCGCGACTCGCGCGGCTCACCTTCCTCCGCGACTTGTGCGGGCCCGAGCACGAGCTCGTCTGCCGCGAGCTCCTCGCCTGCCTCGCGCACCCCGACCACCGCTCGCGGGCGCGGGTCCATTGCGTCCTCGCCACGCGCTGAGGGTTCGAGGGATCGAGCGCGTCGATCGCTTGTCCTCCCGGAGCCTGACCTTCGTAGTAGGTGGGAAAAGGAGGACTCCATGAAGCGACCGGTTGTCGGCGCGGTGCTGTTCCTGCTGGGCCTGGCTGCTTGCGGCGAGCGCCGCGTCGCCTCCGGCGACGGCGCCCCCGCCCCGCGATGGGACGCCATGGCCGTGGACCCGACGCTGACCGATCTCTCGCGACCCGCCACCGACCAGCCCCCCAGGCGCGACACCTCGAGGCGAGACCTCCAGCACGACAGCCGAGCAGACCTCACGCTCAAGCTCGACCACAGCTTCCCGGTCAAGGACGGCGCCCAGATCACCTCGGCGGTCGACATCCTCTTCGTCATCGACAACTCCGTCACGATGGAGGCGGAGCAGAGCCAGCTCGCCGCGCAGATCCCCGCCCTGATCGACGCGCTCAAGCTGGGCGGCTCGCTCCCCGACCTCCACCTCGGGGTGGTCAGCACCGACCTCGGG
>JAKLHH010001316.1 GCA_022710245.1 Myxococcota bacterium | reverse complement strand
ACGTGGCCGCGCTGGGGATGCGGTTCTACACGGGAACCCAGTTTCCGCCGCAGTACCGTGGCCAGATCTTCATCGCCGAGCACGGCTCGTGGAACCGCACTCGCAAGATCGGCTACCGCGTCACGCTGGTCCGGCTCGAGGGTGGCCAGGCCGTCTCCTACGAGCCCTTCGCCACCGGCTGGCTGCGCGGCGAGGAGGCCTGGGGACGCCCGGTGGATCTGCTGGTGCTCCCCGATGGATCACTCCTCGTCTCCGACGACAAGGCAGGAGCGACCTACAGGATCTCGTACGCCGGGCGAGCTAGCTCCCGGACACGTTGACCGCCAGCGGCGGCAGCGCGTCCGGCACCAGCCGGGTCCTCGACGGAGCACGAACCCTGAGCGACATGCGATCCTCCGGTCGCCACGAGGTGAGCAACGCGCGTGCCACCACCGCAGGCTCGCATTTACTGGACTTGGATCACCCGGGCCTCAGCTTTTCGAGGCGCGCGGAGAGGGCGCGGTAGTTTTCTCACGGCCCCCTGCCGGCCTTGCCATCCCGGACCTCCGAGGCCATCATCCGGCGTACCATGCGAACCTCGATGGTCAGACGATCACTGGGTCCGACGCTGGCTCTCGTGCCGCTCCTCCTCTCGGCGGGTGTCGCCGCGGCTCCCGCGCCCGCGAAGCCCGCCGCACCGACGGCAGCGACGCGCGCCCCCGCTCCGCTCGTCTCGGGACAGCTCACCGTGAGCGACGCCGGCGAGGTGACGAGCGCCGGCAAGCGCCTCGGCCGCCTCCCCCTCCCTCCCCCGCCCCGCAAGCTCGCGGTCAAGGAGCTCTCGCTCGAGGGCCACGCGGTGGTGCACGTGCGCGTCAGCGGCGCCGGCGGTCGCGCCGCGGAGCTCGTGGCCACGCGCCCGGCGGGGGAGGTGCTCTGGAGCGGGGCCACCGGGCCGCAGGGCGTCGACGGCGAGTGGAGCCGGCTGCTCCAGGTCGACCCCTCGGCGCTCGTCCTCTATCAGCAGCGCAAGGACATCGTCCGCTGCGACGGGTCGACGGCCTACCTCTTCCCGCGGCGGTACGACTTCCAGACGAAGCGCCTGCGCCCGGTCGCGAGCGTGCCGCGCGCCGAGGGCGTCGCGGAGCTCTCCGCCTCGCGCAGCGCCCCGGACGCGCCGAAGGGCGAGCCGCTCAACACCTTTCACCTCACCGCGGCGTCCACCCACCTCGGCGACGAGCAGGAGGCGCGCAACCTGAGCGCGCCCGTCGAGCCCGAGGACGGCAAGCCCGAGACGGCCTGGGCCGAGGGCCTCGGCGGCGACGGCGAGGGCGAGTTCCTCACCGCCCAGGCGCAGCCCTCACCCTACCGCCTGAGGGCGATCCGCATCATCCCGGGGGACGCGGCGAGCGCGAAGCGCTTCCGCGAGGGCAACCGGCTGCGCTCCGTGCTCCTGCTCCTCTCGCCGAAGCGCTCCTACCGGATCGTGTTCCCGCGCGATCCGGCGCGCGAGCCGGGCAAGCCCGCGGAGCCGTTCTGGGTCGTGCTGCCCGAGCCGGTCGCCACGACCTGCGCGACGGTGGTGATCGACAAGGTTTACCGCGGGAGCGCCGCGAGCGCGGCGGGCGGCCGCACCGCGATCGCCGAGCTCCGCTTCTTCACCGAGCTCGAGTACAAAGGCGGCCTCGAGCAGCTCGCGAAGGACCTCGACAGCGACGACAAGGTCCGCGGCGAGGCAGCCGCCGCGGTGCTCACGCGCCTGGGCGCGCAGGGCGTGGAGGTGGCGAAGCGCAGCGTCGGGACGGCGACCGGCAAGGGCCTGCAGCGCCGGATCCGCGTGCTCCTCGCGAGCCGCGTGCCCGAGGCGGCGGCGCCCATCGCGGCCGCGCTCCCGCTCCTCACCGCGCCGGAGCGAGCGAACGCGCTGGAGGGGCTGCAGCGTCTGGGGGGCGCGGCGGTGAAGCCGCTCGCCCCCCTCCTCGAGGGTAAGGGAGGCGCCACCCTCGAGGTGCAGGCCGAGGTGGCGCACCTGCTCGGGACCATCGGCGGCGCGGAGGCGCGCTCCGCGCTCCTCGCCCGCGCCGGGCTCGGCGGCGATCGTCAGCGCGCCGCCACCGTCGACGGGCTGGCGACCCTCGCCGGCCCCGAGGACCTCGAGGCCGTGCTGACCGCGGCCGAGCAGACGAGCGCGCCGAGGGTGCGCGCCGATCTCGTCTACGCGCTCGGCAAGCTCGGCAAACGCGACGCGGCCCCGACCGCCGCCAGGCTCGCCGCGCTCTGGGACCGCAGCAGCGACTTCGAGGTGCGCTACCGCGTCCTCGGCAGCGTCGGCCGCCTGGACGCCGAGGGGCAGCTCGCGCTGCTCGCGAAGGCGGCGCGGGACCGCGAGCCCGCGCTGCGCTGGATCGCGGTCGAGCAGGCGCGCCGGGTCACCTCGAGCGCGGCGCT
>JAKLHH010001315.1 GCA_022710245.1 Myxococcota bacterium | reverse complement strand
CATCGACTGGGACAGCGAGGTCACCCTGAAGGAGCTCTTCTTCGTCAAGGCGGGGGCGGTCGTGACCGGGAGCTACACCTACGACGAGCCGCGCGACGAGAGCGACGCGCGCCTCCTCCGCCTGGCTGCCGTACCGCCCATCGTCTACTCCGAGACCATCGCCGACCTGCGCCAGATCGTGGCCGAGCGGCCCGCCGCCGAGGAGTGAGCCGCGCGGGGAGCAGGGAGCTGGCGCTCGAGCGCCGCGCCGCCCGCCTGGAGGGCGAGGTGCTCGCCGCCGTGCTCTACCAGCAGCTGCGCTGGTCCGGGCCGGCGGAGTGGGCCGGCGAGGGCCCGCACTCCGTCGAGCTGGCGGTCCACCTGCAGATGGCGAGCGGGCGCCGCTTCTCGATCACCTGGGCCGACGAGCTCGAGCTGCGGCACGGGTTCGGCGTCGCCGTCGACGAGGTGCGGGTCCTGGATCCCGATCGTGGGCCGCTCCACGACCTGAGCCACGCCAGCCCCTGGGCGGGGCTGCTTGGCCGGCGGGTGCAGCGGGGGCGGGTGCACTGGCGGCCGGTGGAGAGGGCGCTGCGCTCGAGCCTCCGGGCGATGGTCGCGGTGCACGCCGACCACCTCTCCCGCCTCGACTTCCCGCAGACGCTGGAGCTCGAGCTGGAGGAGGCGGGCTCGGTCTACCTGGCGGCCGCCAGGCTGCACGAGGGCGGCGCGCTCGGCTTCACCAACCACCTGCTGGTGCTGTTCACGCGGGGCGAGCTGGAGCGGCTCGGCCTCGGCTGAGGCCTCGGCTCGGGGCGGTCTCGCCCAGGACCCTCGCGGCCGCGAGCCACAACTCCGAGCCCACTTCATGGTCGGAGTCATGGCGAGAGCGCCAGGCTGTTCGGCGGGCCCGACCCTCGGCTACACTGGTCGCGCGCATGCATAGCCTCACCACCTTCTGGCACCAGCTCACCTCGCGTCCTGACTTCTGGGGGTTCGTCAGCATCCCGCTCGTCGCGGCGGTGGTGACCTGGGTGCACGTCTGGTTCGCCATGAAGATGGTCTTCTACCCGCTGGAGTTCGTCGGCCTCCTCCGCCCCTACCTGGGCTGGCAGGGGATCGTGCCGCGGAAGGCCGGCAAGATGGCCGGCATCGTGGTGCAGAACACGCTCGGCAAGATCGCCAGCCTGCGGGAGATCTTCACGGAGATGGAGCCGGTGGCCATCGCGCGACAGATCAGCCGCTCGCTGGCCGGCCGCGCCGAGGAGCTCCTCGACGAGATCATGAACGAGAAGCACCCGGCGATCTGGGCGAAGATCCCGCCGCCGATGCGGCAGCCCTTCTACCAGCAGGTGCGCGAGCAGCTGCCGGCGATCATCGAGGGGATGATGCTGGAGCTCGCCGACAAGATCGAGGAGCACATCGACCTCCGCGCGATGATCGTCCGGCGCCTCTCGCAGGACCGCGCGCTGATGGTGCACACCTTCCACGAGGTAGGCGGACGGGAGATCCGCTTCATCGTCAACGCGAGCTTCTTCATCGGCATGTTCTTCGGCGTGCTGCAGATGGCGCTCTGGTACCTCTGGCCGTTCCGCTGGGGACTGCCGCTCTACGGCGCCGCGCTCGGCTACCTGACCAACTGGGTCGCGCTCAACATGGTCTTCCGGCCGCTGACGCCAGTGCGGCTCGGCCCCTTCCGCCTGCAGGGGCTCTTCCTCAAACGCCAGCCAGAGGTCGCCGACGCCTTCGCGCGGCTCGCTTGCGCCGAGATGATGACGGTCAAGCACGTGATGGTCGAGATCCTCACGGGCGAGCACGCCGCGCGCACGCGCGAGCTGATGGCGCGGCACCTGACCCCGCTCCTCGAGAGCGGTCTGCTCGGCGCGGCGATCAAGGCCACCCTCGGCCCGCAGGGCGCGGCCGAGCTGCGCGAGGTCATCGTGGAGAAGGCGGCGCGGCGCGCCCTCGTGCCGCTCGACGACCCGGAGTTCATCCGCGAGCGAGCGGTGGCAACGACCCGGATCTTCTCGACGCGGATGAGCGCGATGACGCCGGTCGAGTTTCAGGACGTGCTTCGCCCGGCCTTCCACGAGGACGAGTGGATCCTCATCGCGCTGGGCGCGATCTTCGGCTTCCTCGCGGGGTGGGCGCAGCTGGTGCTGGGCTTCCGCTAGGGTCCCGCGCCCGAGCGCGCTCACGCGGACCACGCTCCTCGAAGACCACGCTCCTCGCAGCCCTCGCAGACCACGCTCCTCGCGGGCACGCTCACGTGTGGGCGCTCACGTGGCGCTCACGTGTGGGCACGCTCACGCGCGGGCACGCTCACGCGCGGGCACGCTCACGTGGTGTGGGCACGCTCACGCGCGGGCACGCCCACGCGCGGGCTCGTCTCACCGGCTCGTGGCCGCGCCCGCGCGGGTCCCGGGCAACGCATCTCACCGGCTCGCGGCCGCCAACTGGCGTCGGCT
>JAKLHH010001314.1 GCA_022710245.1 Myxococcota bacterium | reverse complement strand
GCGCTCGATGAGCTCTCGTTGCTGGCGCTCGTCGATGAGACGGAGGTTGCTGAGCTGCCCACAGACTGCGGTCCAGCTCAGGCCGTACTCGGCGCCGAGGACAATGGCTGCCTCGCGTGGCTCGTGGGTGCGCCGCAGCTCCGCCCAGCGTGTCGTCGAGGAACGCCGCGGCATCAGGAGGTGGACGGCGAAGGCGTTCACGAGAGGCTCCCGGTCCTCTCCGCCGTCTGCGATCATCCACTCCGCCGAGTAGGCGTCCTCGAAGACGTGGTGTCCCAGCTCGTGGGCGAGCGTGAAGCGTCGCCGCCCCGCCTGGGCCAGGCCGTTGATGAGGGCGACTCCGCCACGCTCGAGCGCGACATAGGAGCCGTCGACCTGCCTGTCCGTCAGCTCGAGAGACGCTGCCACTACCCAGCCGCTCGGCGACTCGCATCAGGTCCGCGAGTCGGCCCTCGGGCTGCCCGAGCCAGCGCCGCACCTCCGTCGCCACGCGCTCCGCGTCGTCGACCGACTCGACAGGCGCGCCGGGGCGAGGCGGATCGCCGAGCTGAAGGAGGCCCAGCTCGACGACCAGCTCGGTGTCCCGGGCCAGGCGCTCGAGCTCCACATCAGCCTCGGGCTCGACGGCGATGTCGCGCGCAGCGCGGCGGCTGACAACGGCGCTCGGCGGCAGGACGACGAACCACTCTACCGGGCGCCCAAGTGCCCTGGCCAGCCGCGCCAGCTCCGAGGCGCTCGTGCTGCGCTGGCCCTCCTCGATCTGCACGAGATCCGCGCTTCGCAGCTCGACCTGAAGCGCGAGGTCTGACGGTGTGAGGCCCATCGACCGCCGCGCGCTCGCAAGGCGGGCACCCATCTCCTTCCAGGAGCTGACCGAACCACTCATGGTGCAAAGCTAGCAGCGATCCGGCCACTCCGCGTGGCGAATGTGAAGGTGCCTGCCGTCCGGCCCACCGTCCACGCCGGACCGAGATCCGCACAGGCGTCTCTCGAGAGCTCGATGGCCCCGCGAGATCACTCGCGTGCGGGGCTGGCCCCGCGCTTGCTCCGCTCGCGGCCATGGCCGAGAGCGACGACTACGACAGCCCCTGGAAAGAAGCCCTCGAGAGCTACTTCAAGGAGTTCCTCGCGTTCTTCTTTCCCGAGGCCCATGCCGACATCGACTGGGCGCGCGGCCGCGGATTCGCCCTTCATCGCGGAGCGTCCGCAGGACGCGAGCAGGGCGAATCCCTCGACGCCGAGCTCCAGCAGGTGACCAAGGACGCCGCGCATGGCCGGCGCGTCGTCGACAAGCTCGCGCGCGTCACCCTGCGGAGCGGTGAAGAGGCCTGGGTCCTCGTCCACGTGGAGGTGCAGGGACGCTACGACGCCTCCTTCTGCCGGCGCATGTACGTCACCAATTCGCGCATCTTCGACAAGCACGGCCGCCCGGTCGCCAGCCTCGCGGTCCTCGCCGACGATCGACCCGAGTGGAACCCCTCCTCGTTCGGCTATACTTTGTGGGGATGCGTGGTGAGCTTGCAGTTCCCGGTGGTCAAGCTCCTCGACTTCACCGAGGCCGAGCTGAAGCAGAGCTCTGCAGAGGGAGTTCTGGACCGAGGTCAGCGCCCTCCCGGAGGTGAAGAAGATGCCCTACGTCAACAGCCTCGAGGAGATTTTTCGCCGAGATGGTCGCAAGGAGGGGATCAAAGAGGGGATCAAAGAGGGACTGCTCAAGGCGGTCCGCCAGGCCCTCGAGCTCCGCTTCGGCGACGAGGGACGCACGCTCGCCCCCGAGCTCGAGGCGCTCGAGGAGACGGCGCTGAGCACGGTGCACGAGGCCCTGATCCGCGGCTCGGACCTCGAGGAGGTCCGCCGCGTCATCAGCGCCGCGCGACCTTGAGCACGTCCCCCAGCACCCCCGCCGCCGTGACCTCTGCCCCCGCTCCCGGACCGCGGATGACGAGCGGCAGCTCGCTGTAGCGCTCGGTCCGGTAGACCAGCATGTTGTCCTGCCCGCGCAGCCCGCCGAGCGGCTCGCTCGCGGGCACCGCGCGCAGGCCGACGGTGACCCGCTCGGGCGTGATCTCCGCGGCGTAGCGGAGCACGCGGCCGCGGGCCTTCTCCTCGGCGACGCGCCTCGCGAGCGCCTCGCCGTGGCGGGCGAGCGCGGCCTCCAGGCCCTGCTCGAGGTCGGGGATCAGCGGCTCCAGCGCGATCGCCTCGGGCTCGAGGCGGAGCCCCACCGTGCGGGCGATGATCAGCGCCTTGCGCGCCACGTCGCGGCCGCTCAGGTCCTCACGCGGATCGGGCTCGGTGAGGCCCGCCTCGCGCGCCTCCTCGACGGCCGCGGCGAGCGGGGCGCCCTCCTCGAGCCGCGTGCAGAGGTAGCCGAGCGTCCCCGAGAAGCAGCCCGCGATGCTGTGGAAGCGATCGCCCGTGTGGAGGAGCTCCTGCAGCGTGTGCAGGACCGGCAGC
>JAKLHH010001313.1 GCA_022710245.1 Myxococcota bacterium | reverse complement strand
CCGATCACTTCGCGCAGATCGGCTGGTCCCAGCACTTCAACGCGGGCAGCCTCTACCGCGACCTCCTGCGCGCGCTCCGTGAGCGCGGGTTCTGAAGCCGGGGCGCGCCGGGCCTGATCAGGCCGCAGCCCCGCCCCGGGGCTGACGGTGGTGCGCGAGGCGACGGAGCACCACCTGCAGGCCGTCGCGCGGCGTGGCCGGCAGCACCGGGATGCCCAGCCCCTCCACCTCGCGGCGCACCGCGCGGCAGCGGCGCTCCGCGCGGAGCGCGTAGATCTCCTGCACTCGCCGCGCGTGCGCGTCCGTGGGCGGCTCGAGGAAGGCGGGGGCGAACGGCGCCACCACCAGCGCGGAGTGGTGACGCTGGCGGGCGACCCGGAGCGCGTCGAGGACGGGCCGCGTCTCGCCGATCTCCTCGAGGTCGCTGACGAGCACGATCAGCTGCGAGTGGCGGGTCGCGCTCGCGAGCTTGAGGGCCTCGGCCATCCCGGCCTCCTTGCCCAGCACCGACGAGGGCTGCCGGTAGGGCACCTCGATCCCGCTCAGCCTGCAGAAGAGCCGGAGCTGAGCGGACCAGGGGGTCGAGGAGATGACGCGGTTCCACCACCACGAGGCGCCCGTGGGCCGGCGCTTCTTCAGCAGCGAGGCGACCGCCTCGACCATGGTGCCCGAGTCGTAGATCTCGCCGCGTGGCCCCTCGACCAGGTGCCCCCAGATCGGATCGGTGCGCGGCGGCGGGCGGCCCGGGACATAGGCGTTGATCCCCTCCTGGTGCACCAGGTAGTCGGCCACCGCGGCGTAGAGCTCCTGCTCGGTGAGGTCGGTGAGATCCTCGTCGACGATGCTGTGCAGCTCCATCAGGCGATCGATGATCGCGTAGAGCTGCGGCCGGCCGTCGCTCGCCTTGACCTGGCTGTAGATGCGGTGGTCGAAGGTGACCAGGCCGACGCGGTCGCCGGCGTCGAGCGCGAGGCGGGCGTAGCCGGCGCAGAGCGCGAGCGCGTAGTCGAGCTTGGAGCGCCCCGGACGCCGCGACCGCATCGAGGCCGAGATGTCGAGGACGAGCCAGTGGGTCACCATGATCTCGCTCTCGAGCTCACGCACCATCAGCTTGCGCGTGCGCGCGGTGGCCTTCCAGGCGATGCGCTTGAACGGGTCGCCGGGGATGTGATCGCGGATCTCGCGCAGGTCGCTGCCCAGCCCGCGCTGGCGCACCATGCGCTGGCCGGCGCGCTCGTGCAGCGCGCCCGTGCGCGGCCGGAACGGGATCGCGGCGCGGACCACCCCGAGCTGGGGGAAGACCTTGATGCTGAGGAGGTTCGGGTAATAGAGCTGCAGCGAGAAGGCGCCGAAGCGGTCGCTGACGCGCACCGAGAGCCCGTGGAAGAACCAGTAGCCAGCGGCGCGCGGCGTGGCGCGCACCTTCAGCAAGACCTCGCGGCGAGGCGGGAGCAGCACCGACAGCTCGGGCTGCGCGAGCTCGATCGCGCTCGACACGTGAATACGCAGGCGAGGCAGCGTGAGCGGGAAGGGCGCGTGGTTGCGCAGGAGCAGGTGCAGCGTCATCGGACGGTCGGCGATCAGCGCGCCGCCGGCGCTCTCGCCCGCCGGCACCCACCAGGCGAGCTCGAGCTGGCGGCGTCGGAGCAGCGCCGCGTGCGGGACGAAGAGCACGAGGAGGACGAGGAGCGCCGCGAGCAGCGCGAACCCCAGCGCGACGAGAGGCCAGGCGGCGACCAGCGCGCCCGTGAAGACGAACGCGGCCCCGACGCCGACGAGCAGGAGCCCGGTGCGGGTGAGGGACGGGCTCATCGCCGGTTCTGGTAGCGAACCTTCTCGAGCGCCTCGGTCACTATCTCCTCGGGCTTGATCCCCTCGAGCTCGGCCTCCGGCGCGAGGAGCACGCGGTGGGAGAGGACCGGGACCGCCAGCGCCTTGAGGTCGTCGGGGAGCACGAAGCTGCGTCCCCGGATCAGGGCGCGGGCCTTGGCGGCGTGGAGCAGCATCAGCGAGGCGCGCGGGGAGACGCCGAGGTAGACGCGGCGGTGCTGCCGCGTGAACCGCGCGAGCGCGATGATGTAGTCCATCAGCTCGTCGTCCACGTGGACCATCTCGGTGAGCTGCTGCAGCGCGAGGATCCGGTGCGGCCCGAGCACCGGCTGCACCTCGGGCACCGGCTGGTTGTAGGTGAGGAGGATCCGCTTCTCGTCCTCGGGCGAGGGGTGGCGCACGATCATCTTCAGCAGGAAGCGGTCGACCTGCGCCTCGGGCAGCGGGTAGGTGCCCTCGTGCTCGATCGGGTTCTGGGTGGCCAGCACCATGAACGGAGGCTCCAGCGGCCTCGTCTCGCCCTCGATGGTGACCTGCGCCTCCTGCATCGCCTCGAGGAGCGCGCTCTGGGTCTTGGCCGGGGCGCGGTTGATCTCGTCGCCGAGGACGATGTTGGCGAAGATCGGA
>JAKLHH010001312.1 GCA_022710245.1 Myxococcota bacterium | reverse complement strand
GAGGTCGCCGTACATGTCCGCGCAGATCAGCAGGCCCACCTTGCCGAGCGGGGTGTCGAAGACCATCACGTCGGTGCCCGGCGTGTAGGTGTTCGCCTCGCTGCCGAAGAGCTCGAACTTGTGGTGCTTGCCGACGACCGCGCCGTCGGGGCCGAAGGCGACCTGGGTGCTGTACTTCTTGCCCGCCTCGGAGGTGGCGAGGTGGATCACCAGGTAGAGGCCGAGCGTCTTGGCCTGCGTGCTGAAGATCTTGATGAACGACTTGGTGTCCCAGCTCGCCTCGGCGTCCGGGTTGCAGCCGATCGCCGGCTCGGGCTCGTAGTAGGTCTGGCCGAGGCCGAGCTCCGGCGCGACGACCAGCGTCGCGCCCTTGTCCTTGGCCTGCTGCACCATCGTCTTGACGGCGCAGACGCTGGGCTCGGCGTCGGAGCTGCAGCTCGCGCTGACCTTCGCCGCCTGACCATCGCCGTACTGGATCGCCGCCACCGTGAAGGTGGAGAGCGCCGAGGAGCGCATCCCGGCGCCGGGGAGCTCGGGGCCACACGCGGCCACGGCGAGCGCGCAGCCGAGGAGGACGAACCAGGCACACGCACGACTCATCATCGGTGTCGTCATCGTCATCTCTCCCTCCCTCAGCGCGTGCGCGCGCAGCGGAAGCCGAGCCAGGTGAAGCGCTTCGTCTCCGCGAAGCTGAGCCGGTTCGCCGAGCGCGCGTGCTCGGCGTTGTAGTAGGCGGCGCCGCCGCGGAAGACCCGGCGATCGCCCGTCGCCGGCCCGCTCGGGTCGCTGACCGCGGCGGTCCCGAGGTGCGCCTGGTAGTGGTCGTGGACCCACTCGTAGACGTTGCCGGCCATGTCGAGGAGGCCCCAGGCGTTCGGCGCCTTGCCGCCCACCTCGTGGGAGAGCCCGAGCGAGTTGACCTTGTACCAGGCGATCTTCTCGGCGCTGGGCGTGGTGGACATGCAGGTGCTGGCGGCGATGTCGCCGCTGTAGAGGGCGGTGGTCGTGCCGGCGCGCGCCGCGTACTCCCACTCGGCCTCGGTCGGCAGCCGGTAGCCGGCGCACTGCTGCAGCGGCTTGCCCGCGGCGACCTCGCAGGTCACCGCCGCGCCGCTCCCCGTGCAGGTGTAGCAGGCGGCGAGCCCCCTGGCCTGCGAGAGCGCGTTGCAGTAAGCGACGGCCTCGTGCCAGGTGACCCAGTCGACCGGACACTTGAGCCCGCACTCGCTGTGGTAGGACGGGTTGTAGCCCATCAGCGACTTGAACTGCTCCTGGGTGACCTCGGTCTCGGCGAGCTCGAGCTTGTGGCCGATGGTCACCTCGTGCGCGTCCTCGTCGTCGTCGCGGCAGGCCTCGCTCGTCGGTGAGCCCATGGTGAGCTTGCCCGCCTCGAGCTGGATCCACTTGCTCTCCACCACCCGCCCGCCCCCGTCGGGCCCGCTCGCCTCGCGCGGGCCAGCCTCGGCTCCGCCACCGGCCTCGAGGCCAGGGCCGGCCTCCAGCGCGCCCTGGTCGGGGGTCTCCTGCTCCTGCGACTTGCACCCCGGCGCCGGCGCCAGGAGCAGCGCCAGGCCACACACGAAGAGCCACCTCATCGTTGACCTCCTCCGCGGCCGCCGCGCCGGCGACCGCACGAACGTCTTCACGCGCTCCGCCGCCTCCGGGGCAGCGACCGCGATCACCGCTCTCGCGCGAGCCACCCCTCGTAGAGGCGCAGCGCGATGATGCTCATCCCGTCCCAGATCTCGCCGCTGGCGACGCGGTCCTGCACCTCCTCGAGGGTCAGCGCCACGGGCTCGAGCTCCTCGGTGGGCTCCGGCGCGGCGGCGACCGCGGTCAGCTCGCGCGCCAGGAAGACCGTGCAGAGCTCGTCCGAGAGGCCGTTGCAGGGCGCGTACGCGCCGAGGCGCTCCCAGCGCGCGGCGCGGTAGCCCGCCTCCTCCTCCAGCTCCTCGCGGGCGCAGCGCTCCGGGTCGGAGCCGCGCTTGATGCCGCCGGCCGGGAACTCGAGCGAGCGTCGGCCGAAGAGGTAGCGGTGCTGGCGCACCAGGGCCAGCCGCCCGTCGGGGCGCTCCGGGACGATCATGGTCGAGCCGGCGATGTGGATGTAGTAGTAGTCGCCCTCGCCGCCGGCGGGGAGCCGGTAGCGGTCGTGGCAGAAGTCGTACCAGCGGGTGGAGACGAGCGTCTCCCCGTCCAGACGGGCCCACTTGCCCTCGCCCTCGCTCCCCTGGCGCTCGCTCATCGCGTGACCCCCGGCGGCGGCGGCCGCGGGCGTGCATCAAACAGCGAGGGCTGCCGTGCGTCAAGCGTCTTGGGCGCCGGGGTCCGTTGCGGCGGCGTCTTGGGCGGCGGGGTCCGGGGCGGCGGGGAGACCACGGCGTGAACGAAGCCGAGGCGTCAGCGCGCCTGCGCGCCGAGAGTGCGCCAGAGGTCGCGGGTGTCGGCGCGACCGGCGGTTCG
>JAKLHH010001311.1 GCA_022710245.1 Myxococcota bacterium | reverse complement strand
CGACTGCGTCGGTGAGACCAACTACTGCGTGCCCAACGTGAACGGCGTCGAGAGCGCGGGCCTCACCAAGCTCACCTGCACGCGGCGAGACTGCGACCCCAAGACCGCGGGGAGCTGCCCGTCGCCGCTCGTCTGCCAGCAGATCCCGGACATGGTGATCCAGCTGATGAAGCTGCAGGGGGTGACGCTGCCGAGCACGGTCTGCGCGAAGAAGTAGTCGCCGGCGCGGGCAAGGAGACCAAGATGAGGATGCTCTGTCCCCGAGGAGTGCGACCTCGTTCGTCGTCCCCTGACCTGGCAGCTTGATCAAGCCGCGGCGTCGGCCAGAGTGAACCGCGCTCGCCGTCGCCTGGTGCCCATGGTGCCTTCGTGGGCGGAATCGGCGCGAACAAGTGCCTGACGACCTCCAGGGGGGCGGCCTACGTCACCGCCGAGGTGAAGATCACCGCGTTCGTGCCGGTCGCCAACTTCGACCCGGAGCTCGACTGAGCAGGTGGCGGGCTCACCGTGACGGGTGAGCCCTGGCGCGCGCGGCGACCTCCTCCGCGGTGAGCGCGCGCCGATGGACCGTCATGCCCCTGAGCGAGCCCCGGAACCCGCCCGGGCGCACCTCGCCGCTCCAGCAGTCGCCGCCCTCGAGGTTGCTGGCTCCCCAGGTGAGGTAGACGAGCGCCCCGCGGCCGGCGCCGAGGTGGCGAGGCGCAGCTGTGTCGGCGCGCAGCACACCGCCGCTGTAGAGGCGGAGGCTCGCCCTCGGCGCCCAGGTCATGGCGACGTGGGTCCAGCCGTCGCGCGGCAGGGGCGCCGGCGAGACGGCAGCGGCGAAGCGGTCGGGGGAGGGGGCCTGCAGGACCTGCGCGACGAGTCGCCCGGCGCCGTTGAAGCCGAGGAGCGGCAGGCACCAGCCCGAGCCCCCCGAGGGGCCGACCGAGGCGTGCACCAGCGTGCCGGCGTGGGCGCCGGGCTTGATCCAGAGCTCGATCGAGAACGGCCGCTCGCCCTCGGCCAGCTCCGCGTGGCCGTAGGATCTGGCGAAGGAGTCGGCGGCGCCGCCGAGCACGACCTCGCCGGGGGTCGCGTTGCTGAGCACGAGCGCGCCGTCGTAGCTGCGGTCCTCCGACGACAGCGTGTCAGCCGCCTGGGTGAGCAGCGGACCGTAGGCGACGTAGAACGGGGTGCCGGAGCGGACGGCGCGGATCAGCGCGAGCAGGCGCTGGCGACCGTGGCGATGGCGCCAGGCGTCGACCTCCGAGAAGGCCTGGCAGTAGGCGGCGCGCATCCGCTCGCCGAAGTGGTGGTCGGTGAAGGCCGCCCAGACGCGGTCGAGCCGGCGGAGATCATCGATGGCGCGAGGAGGCCGCGGGTCACACATCGACTGTCGTCCGATGCTCACGGCCAGGCCCTCGTGAAACCAGTCCGGCAGCCAGGCGCCGTGCAGGCGATCGAGCATCTCCACGTGCACCAGCTCGTGGAGGAGCGTGCGCGCGTCCTGGCCGGTCATGACGACGGTCGTGCGAGCGCGGTTCACGTAGCGGCTGCCGGAGACGCGCTGCCCCGGGCGGAGGACGCGGGCGCGCTGGCTGGAGCCCGCGAAGTCCACGTTGCAGGCGGCGGTCTTGCAGAAGATGACGATCGGCGGCTCGCTCGCGATCGAGCCGAAGGCCTCGGTCAGCCCACGGCGCGCGGTGAGGACCTGGCGCGCGAAGCCCGCCAGCTCGACCGGCGAGGCGGCGGGATCCGCGTAGGCGTCGCGGCAGATCGCGCGCAGCGTCTGCACACCGAAGGGGATCGGCCGCTGGTCCGGCGGCGGCGGTGGGCAGCGCTCCTCGCCCGTGGCCGCGCGGCTCGTCCCGCCGGCGCCGGCGCGCACACGTGAGAGAGGCTGGCGAGCGCCGCAGGCCCCGCAGGCCAGCGCGAGGAGCAGAGCGAAGCGCTGTCTCGGCCTCGGGGTCCTGGTCCGTCCGGGCATCGCAGCCTCCTCGGGCGGACGATAGGCGAAGCCTGGGGCAGGTGCCAGGGCCGAGCCAACCGCGCCAGGGCCCTAACTCCGCCTTAAGGTATCCGCCATAAACAAGGGCGACAGCGCGCGGGGACCCCCGCTCGCGGGCCCCTCCCCACCCCTCGCGTCCTCGCGGGCGGGAGCCGTGCGGACCGCCACCGTCGGTGCTCGCTGCGGGCGACGAGGGGCGGGGCCTTGGCCCCTCCCGCGGCGCCCCACGCGCCGTCGCCCTGCATCTCTGCGCACCCAAGCATGCCGGAGTCTCACCCAGCGGGCCTCAGTGGCCTCGACGGCGCCTGGTCCTTAAGGCGGAGCCTGGGCGGGGCCCTAACTCCGCCTCAAGGTATCCGCCATAATCAATAGCGACAGCGCGCGGGGACCCCCGCTCGCGGGCCCCTCCCCACCCCTCGCGTCCTCGCGGGCGGGAGCCGTGCGGACCGCCACCGTCGGTGCCCGCTGCGGGCGAC
>JAKLHH010001310.1 GCA_022710245.1 Myxococcota bacterium | reverse complement strand
GCGAGGGCAGGCTGACCACCGTCCTCCAGGGGGCGCCGAGGTCGCGCGCCAGATGATCGCGTCCGCCCTCGACAGGGGAGCGCTCCCGTGCGTGATCGGACGCGGCGTCGGCGTGGCCGGAGGCTCCTCCGTGGAGCGGCAGCAGCTGGTGGCAGCCGGCCAGGGACAGCGTCAGCACGAGCAGGGCGGCGCGCATGGGCAGCTCCATTATCTACCTGTCGCGCGGCTGACACCACGCACCTTGTCCCGCCGCTCGCGCGCGTCGATACTTGGCCCTGGTCCAGCCCCGACTCAGGAGGACGTGATGCTGGAGAGCGCCATCGAGATCGGCGTCGCCACCTGCCTCGCCTACCCGCAGGCGAGCGATGACGAGCTCCGTGCCCACCTCGAGCGAGCGGGCGTCGAGCCGTGGCTCGCGGCCCGCCTGGTCACCTTCCTGCCGCTCGCGCTCGGCCGCGTGCTGCTGGCGGGGGCCACCGTCGCGCAGACCCTCGACGAGGGCGAGGGCGAGCGCCCGCTGGCCGGGGAGCCCGTCTTCCTCGCGGCCGAGACCCGCGCCCGGCGCGCGAGCAAGCAGGAGCTGGAGGCGATCGGGCTCCGCAGCTCCGAGGTGCAGGCGGTGAACACGGCGCTCCACCACGGCTCCCGCCTCGAGGACCTGGTCCTCTCGCCGGTGCGGCTGCTGACCCGTCTGCCGCCGCCGGACGAGGGGCACGGCGGCGTCCCCTCGCCGCGCCTCGCGTTCCAGCAGTTCCTCGAGGCTCACGGCCACGCGGTCACCCTGCGCGACGGCGAGCTGCGCTGCGGCGCGCTCCAGCTGGAGGCGCGGGTCTTCCCCCGGGTGCAGGGCGCGCGGCTGAGCGCGCAGGTCGACTTCGCGGTGCGGCACCCCGCGCTGGCCGTGTCGTGGCTCCTCGAGAGCTTCGCCGGCTTCGGCGCCACCTGGCGCGAGGTGCTCGGGCAGTGCATCGACAAGTTCCAGCGCGCGAGCCTGCACGTGCTCATCGCCGGGCTCCTCGAGCGCTCGTCGTGCGCCGACCAGGTCTCCTGGGAGCGGCTCGAGCACCCCGGCGGCGCCTTCGACCTCTGCCTCGGCGCGCAGCTGACGCTCTATGCCCGCGAGCCGGTCCCCGACCTCCGCCCGCTCGTCGACGCGCTCAAGGGCGCGCTGGCGGCAGCGCCGCTCTCGCGCGCGGTGCACGCGCTCCGGCTCTACGTCTGCTTCGACGGCGAGCAGCAGCTCTCCAACGAGGTGCTCCTCGACAACGAGGCCTGGCCGGCAGGCGAGGCGCTCGCCGCGGCGAACCCGTGGCCGCGGGTGGGGCACCTCTGGGCGACGCGCTTCTTCTTCTTGCTCGTCCCCGCGGCCTGAGCCGGGGGCGCGCGAGGTCAGGCCCGCGCCGGGAGCAGCCGGCGCCAGCTCCTCCGCACCACGACGATGGTGATCAGCAGGTAGAGGAGGAAGAGCCCGGCCAGGTGCGTGAGCTGCGGCGTCACGTCCGCCAGCGCGCCGCTCTTCATCGAGAGCGTACGCACCGCGAGGAGCGCCGGCGTCGACGGGAAGAGGGAGGCGATCGCGCGCAGGTAGACGGGCATCTGGTCCAGGGGCCAGGTGAAGCCCGAGAAGAGGAAGAGGGGCGTGGAGAAGAACATCAGCACCTGGAACGCGCCGGCGCGGTCCTTGATGATGCTCGCGGCGAGGATGGAGAGCGGCGCCACGCTGAGCATGAAGCAGAGGAAGACGACCAGCATGGAGCGCGGGCTCTGCGCGGGCCAGCCGAAGAGCGGGAAGACCCCGTAGATGATGAACGCCATCGCGCCGAGGTAGAAGAGGACGTGGGCGAGGATCTTGCCCTCCAGGTAGGTGAAGGGGAGGTCCTGGACCTCTGCGAAGAGGCCCTTCTCCTTGCTCAGCCCGACGGAGAACGCGAGCGAGATGAGCACCACCTGCTGCAGCACGATGAGCAGGATGCCGTCGACGACGAACCCGCCGTAGGCGCCGGTCGGGTTGAAGAGGAACCGCTCCTCGCGCCAGATCGGCATGACCCGCGCGGCGGCCGGCCGCCGCGGCGTGCCCGCCTTGACGAAGAACCCCTCGCCGAGCTCGCGGTCGAGCTGCTGCACGACGGCCGAGACCGCCGGGTAGGAGACGCCGTAGGTGAGCATGTTGGCGCTGTTGACCCACAGCTTCACCCGGCCCTGCTCGCCGCGCTTGATGCGGCTGGAGAAGCTGTCGGGGATGTAGACGAGGAGCTCCGCGTCCCCCCGCCGGAGGGCATCCCACCCCTGCTCGACGCTGGCGAGGCGCCGCGTGACCTTCACGTCCTGCGTCGCGCCCAGGTAGAAGGTGAGCCGGCGCGAGAGCGCCGAGTTGTCATGGTCGACCACGACGGCCGGGCGCTCCACCGCCCGGTTGCGCTGGTAGAGGAAGGAGACGGCGACGGAGTAGATCACGGGCACGCCGAGGAGGATGACCAGGATC
>JAKLHH010000131.1 GCA_022710245.1 Myxococcota bacterium | reverse complement strand
CGTCGCCGCGCCAGTAGGCGCCGGCGACGCCGGTCAGCTTGAAGGCCTTGATCTGACCGGTGCGCTGGACGTGCGGGCCGCGGCAGAGGTCGACGAACTCGCCGTGCTGGTAGATCGAGATCTTCTCGCCCTCGGGGATCGCCTCGATCAGCTCGAGCTTGTAGCTCTCGCCCATGCCGCCGAAGCGCGCGATCGCCTCCTCGCGCGTCACCTCGAGGCGCTCGAAGGGCACGTCGGCGGCGACGATCTTGGCCATCTCGGCCTCGATCTTCTCGAGGTCCTCGTCGCTGAAGGGGCGCGCCACGTCGAAGTCGTAGTAGAAGCCGCTCTCGATGGGCGGGCCGATGGTGATCTTCGCCTCGGGGAAGAGGCGCTTGACCGCGTCCGCCATCACGTGCGCCGCGCTGTGGCGGAGCGTCTCGAGTGGTGTCAGCTCTTTCATGGACTGGGCCCCACATGCGCGACAGGCCGGGATCTCTCCCGGCCTGCCTTGGAAACGGTTGGGCTTTCCGGTCGGGCGGATACTGCCCCAGTAGGCACGCGGGGTTTCGAACCCCGGACCCCTACCGCGTCAGGGTAGTGCTCTCCCACTGAGCTACGTGCCTAGCGACCCCCAAGCAGCCCATTAGCTAATGTGAAACGGGTGGGGTGTCAAGGGATTTTCTTGCTGCGGGCGGGGGACAGCGGCGAGGCAACCGCGTACAATTGCTCCCGTAGGGAGAGGGTGTGGGCGAAGGCGCGCCAGCGCCGGGGGAGGGATTGCGGGTCCTCGCGGCCTCGGGCCGCTCCGGGATGAGGCCGCCGCAATTCCCCCGGAGGGCAATGTCGAAATCACGATCAACGAGGCCCCCGAGGTACGAGCGATGACGAGCTGGGTCCGGCTCCCCCTGCGAGCCCTCCACGTGACCGCCCTCTTCTGGGTGCACGGCCTCTTCTTTATTATGGGCTGGCTGGGCCTGCGGCTCTCGGGGCGCTCGCGCGAGCGGCGCCTCGCGCTCCTCGGCCGCGTGGCCCTGCACCTCTTCCGCAGCCTGGGCGCGACCTTCATCAAGATCGGCCAGTTCCTCTCCACCCGCGGCGACCTCCTGCCGCGGCCGGTGCGCGCCGCGCTGGCCGAGCTGCAGGACCGGGTGGGCCCGTTCCCCTTCGCGCGCGTGCGCGCCACCCTCGAGGAGGAGCTGGGCGAGGCGCCCGAGGCGGTCTTCGCCGAGCTCGACCCCTACCCGCTCGCCAGCGCCTCCATCTCGCAGGTCCACCGGGGCCGCCTCGCGGACGGGCGGCAGGTCGCGGTCAAGGTGCTGCGCCCGGCCATCGAGGCCACGGTCCGCCTCGACGTGCAGGTGATCCGCTTCTGGGCGCGCCTCCTCGCGCTGCTCCCCTGGCTGCGGCACTTCGAGCCGTGCGCGATCGTCGACGAGTTCGCCAGCGCGGTCTGGCTGCAGCTCGACCTGCGCACCGAGGCCGAGAACAACCGGCGCTTCGCCGCGAACTTCGCCAGCGACCCGGCGATCGGCGTCCCCTGGCTGGTGGACGAGCTCTGCACCCAGCGCGTCCTCTGCATGGAGCTGATCACCGGCGTCCGCATCAACGGCCCCGACTGGGATCCGGCGCTCGGCGAGCGGCTGGCCAGGGTCGGCTTCCGCGCGCTCTTGCAGATGATCTTCAGCCACGGGTTCGTCCACGCGGACCTCCACCCGGGCAACCTGATCGTGACCGGCGACCGCGTGGTCCTCCTCGATCTCGGCCTCGTCGCGCGCCTCACCCCGGAGCGCCGCGAGGGCCTGGCGCGCCTCTTCGGCGCCTGGGCCGGCCAGGACCCCGCGCGCGTCGCCGCGGTGATGCTGGAGCTGGTGGGCGCCGAGGGCGCGGCCGCGGACGCGGCCGCCTTCGAGCGGGAGGTCGCCGCGCTGGTCGACCGCTACCGCAGCGCGCCGCTCGCCGAGGTGCAGCTCGGGCTCGTCTTCCTCGAGCTGGCCCGCCTGCTCCGGCGCCAGCGCGTGCGCCTCGAGCCGGGGCTGACGATGGTGCTCGTCGCCATCGCGGTCGTCGAGGGCGTGGGCCGCGACCTGGCGCCGCGCCTCGACCTGGTGCGCGAGGCGCTCGGGTTCTTCACCGCCTGGACCGCGGCGCAGCGGCCGCGCGCGAGCGCGAACTGACCCCCCAGCTCACCTGAGTTGCCCCCGCTGCGCCGGTCCTCGCGTCCCTGCGGGACGCTCCGGGATGAGGCAGCGGCGCCCCCGGCGACGTGGAGCGACTTGCGCCACGGCTCCCGGGCGAGCAGACACCTTCGAGGCGCCATCGGATCGCATGGCTTGCCAGGCCACCAGCCGACGCCTAACATTCGTCTCATGGCGCGAGCTCCGCTCTCCCTCGATCTCGACCGTGACGACGCGCGCCCCTACTTCCTCTGGGACACGACGATGACGGTCGGTGAGCTGCGGGGTCGCCTGGCCAGCGCGGACGAGGAGGAGCGCCTCCTCTGGATCGGCCGGATCCTGCGAGAGGCGCGCTATCAGGACGTCTGGGCCTTCGTCAGCATCGCTGATCTCTTGTCTCGGTGGAGCCGGCTGCGGACGCGGCTCGGGCGGAAGGCGGCGTTCTGGGAGTTCCTCCTGCGGAAATGGTCCGAGCATGGGCTCATCCCGTCTCCCCGCTAGCCAGCTCAGCTCGCTGCAGCGCGAGTTGCTGGAGGCCTTCTTCGCGCGTGAGCAGGACGGCTTCTTCCTGACCGGAGGCGGCGCCCTCGGCGGCTTTCATCTGAGCCACCGGCCCAGCGAGGATCTCGACCTCTTCGCGGTGCCCCCTGCAAACCTCGATGCCGGAGAGCGTGCCCTGCACGACGCAGCCTCGGCGTGCGGCGCCGCGTTGCGTTCCGTCGAGCGCTTCCCCGACTTCCGTCGGTTCGTCGCCGAGCGCGGCGAGGAGCGGACGGTCGTGGACCTCGTGCTGGACCGCGCGCCACAGCTCAGCCCCGAGAAGCCGCGCTTCGGTCAGGTGCGGGTCGATTCGCTCGAAGAGATCGCCGCCAACAAGGTCTGCGCGCTGCTCAGCCGCAATGAGCCGAAGGATCTGGTGGACCTCGATCGCCTCCTCCGTGCCGGCCTCCCGCTCGAGGAGGTGCTGAAGGACGCCGAGCTGAAGGACGCCGGCGTGAGCCCTGCGTCGCTCGCGTTCGTGCTCGACCAGTGGCGGATCGGCGAGGAGGCCGCCCTCCCTGGTGACGCCGATCCGCGTGAGCTCGAGCGGTTTCGACGGGAGCTGGTCGAGCGACTGGCACGCATGTCCTTCCCGGCCCCGCCCGCGACCGCGAAGAAATAGCACGCTCAGGGCTTGCAGGCGGGGCTGTCGGTGCAGAGCGCCTTGCAGCAGCGGAAGCCCGTCTTGCCGTCGGGCTCGCGGAGCATCGTGCTCGGGCCCGCCTCGCAGCCCTTGCGCAGCGGGTCGTCATAGCTGCCCCCGCGCGCCGTGCACTGCTTGCCGTCGTAGTCGCAGGTGTCGACCCACTCGTCCACGTTGCCGACCAGGTCGAAGATCCCCGGGCGCGAGCCCTCGCAGCCCGGCAGGCTGCCGGTCGGAGCGGGGCCGGTGTGGGGCGGGACATCGACCGGGGGGCGACCGAAGCAGCGGCCCTCCTCGTAGGCGCAGCCATAGGGCTGCGTCTCGCCGTAGGGGAAGAGGCAGAGCTGGTCGCCGGTGCAGGCGTGGATCCACTCGCTGTCGGAGCACAGGCGCTTGCCCCCGGCGGCGCAGGCGGTCTTCGCCTGCGCGTGGGTGATGTTGACGGCGGGCTGCAGCCCCGGCAGCGAGACGTACTGGCCGAGCGCGTCGCTCCAGGCCTCCTCGTACCGGTCGATGCAGGCGAGCTGCTGCTCGAGCAGCACCATGTCCGCCGGGCAGGAGCGACAGCGTCCGGCGACGCAGAGGCCGCTGCACTCGCCGCAGGTGCCGCCGTGGCCGTCGGGGCCGCAGTCGCGATCCTTGCAGGGGTCGTCGACGCAGGCGCCGTCGATGCAGCGCCGTCCGTCGCCGCACGCCTCGTCGCAGAGCGGCCACTCGGCGCAGCCCGCCAGGGCGAGGCCGACCGCGAGGCCGAGCGCGATGCAGGGCAACCACCTCATCGCCGGTCAAGGTAGCCCAGGGCTCACCCGGGTCACAAGGGCCACACGCTGGGGCGCGGCAGCGACGCGGCTCCCGAAAGATCGCCGTGGCGCCGCGAAGACCGTTGCCCGGGGCGGCGGGCTCATCTAGCGTAGGGCGATGCGACCCCTCGCGCTCGCGCTCGCGCTCCTGCTGCTCGCCCCCGGGCGGAGCGACGCCGAGGAGCGGCCGCTCACCGTCGAGCGACAGGTCCTCGCGCTGCGCGTCGCGGGGACCGCCTGCTACCGTCGCCGCCAGTACCGGTGCGCGCTGGAGAAGTTCGCGCAGGCGTTCGCCCTGCGGCCGTCGGCGGAGCTCCGCTACAACGTGGCCTCGGCCGAGGACAAGCTCGGGCTCGCGGCCGCGGCGGTCAATCACTACCGCGCCTACCTTCGAGAGGAGGGCTCGCGCGCGCCCGGTCACGTCCTCGCCCACATCCCGGGCCGGCTGCAGCGCCTGCTACCCCTCGTCGGCGAGCTGACCCTGCAGGTCCAGCCGGGCGACGTCACCATCACCGCCGAGGACGGGACCTCGGTCACCGCCGTGTCGGGGGCGGCCGTGATGGCGCTCGCGCCGGGGCGGCACCAGCTGCAGCTCACGCGGGCAGGCTCGGTCGCGCGCGGCGAGGAGGTCGTGCTCGCCGCGGGGGAGCGGCGCACCCTGCAGGTGAGCCTCGCCCCCGAGGTGGGCCACGGCTCGCTCTCGATCCTCGCGCAGCCCACGCCCGCCGAGGTCTGGCTGGACGGGGTCCGCCAGCCGCGACCGTCGCCGCTCACCGTCTCGCGGGTGCGCGAGGGCTGGCACCGCGTGCAGCTCGCGTCCGGGCAGCTCTGCGCCACGCGCCACGTCGAGGTGGCGCGAGGGCTGGAGACGCGGCTCGAGGTGGCGCTCGCGCCTCAGGCAGGGCGCCTCGAGGTGAGCGGGGCCCCGACCGGCGCCGCCGTCTGGGTCGACGGTCAGCCGGCGGTCGGCCCGGTGATGATGGGCGAGCACCGGGTGGCGGTGACCCACCCGGGGTACCTGCCCTGGACCGGCACCATCCGCCTCGGCTGCCTCGCGCCCACGGCCCGCGTGGCGGTGAGGCTCGAGCGCGCCGCGGTGCTGCGGATCACCAGCACGCCCTCCGGCGCGCGCCTGCGCCTCGACGGGGTCGCCGCGGGGACGACCCCCGCGCGGGTGCAGGTGCGCCCGGGGAGACACCAGGTGACGCTCGAGCGGGCCGGGCACCTCGCGCTCGAGCAGGAGGTGGTCGTCACCGCGGGCGATGTGCGCGAGACCGCTCTCGTCCTCGAGCCGTCGGCCTCCACGAAGGAGGAGGCGCGGCGGCGGCGGAAGCGGACGGTGGTGGCCGGGGTGCTCCTCGGCGTGGCCGGCGCCGGGGCCGTGACGATGGGCGTCCTCTACGGCGTGGGTCGGCGGCAGGGCGACGACGCCTACGCCAGCTATCGCGCGGCGACGACCGACGCCGGGCGCGAGGAGCACGGAGCCGGCGTGGCGTCGGCGCAGCGTCTGCTGGTGGGCGGGCACGTGGCCCTCGGCGCCTCGCTCGTCGCGCTCGGGCTCTCGGCCTACTACTTCTTCACCGGGCGACCCACGACGCCCGCGGAGGAGCCCGCCCCGCCAGCTCTGCCACCGGGCTCCTTCTGGCAGCCCCGCTGAGACCTCGTGGGGTTGAAGAACCCTCGCTCAGAGTCGGCGGAAGGGCATCGGGCTGTGGGGGAGGCCCGGAGGCTGCGCCCGATCGATGTTGCCCCTCGCCGCCAACTCCTGCATGTTCCCCGTGTGGAGTCTCTTGCGGCAGAAAACGCGGCTCTTCGGCGCCGGGTCGCCGAGCTCGAGGCCGCCGAGGAGAAGGTCGGCAAGGTGTTCCAGGCGGACCCGGATGCCTTCTACCTCGCGCAATTCGATGACGGCACGCTCATCCACTGCAGCAACGAGTTCCTCAACATCTTCGGCTACGCACCTGAGGAGCTGCACGCCAGGACCGCCCTGGAAGGCAGGCTGTTCGCCGACCCGACTGATCGCGATCGGGTGTTGGCACTCCTTGAGGAGCATGGGAGCTTCAGGGATCTCGAGCTGCGTGGCAGAAGGAAGAACGGCGACATCTTCCACGCCGCCCTCTCTGCAAGCGCTCTGCAAATAGGCGGCGTGGCGCACATCCTGGGCGTCGTCAGAGACATAACCGAGCGCAAGCGCGCGGAGGAGGCGCTCCGAGAGAGCGAGGAGAAGTACCGCACGCTCGTCGAGACGACCGCGACCGGCTTCGTGATCCTGGACGCGGAGGGGCGAGTGCTGGACGCCAACCAGGAGTACGCGCGCTTGACCGGAGGCCAGGGGATCAGCGAGGTCCTCGGTCGTAGCGTGCTGGAGTGGACTGCCCCGCACGATCGTGCGCGCACCGCGACCGAGCTGGCCCGCTGCCTCGCGCAGGGCTGCGTGCGCTGCCTGGAGCTGGACTACGTCACGCCAGCCGGCCTGACCATCCCGGTCGAGCTCAACGCCACCGCGCTGCCCACCCCGGACGGCGCGCGGATCCTGGCCATCTCCCGCGACATCACCGATCGCAGGCAGGCTCTGGAAGAGACCCATAAGCTGGCAGCCGTGGTCCGGCACGCGGCCGAGCTCGTCAACCTGGCGACGCTGGACGGCAGGATGACCTTCCTCAACGAAGCCGGCCGCAGGATGCTGGGCATCGCTCCCGCTGACGTGTCTCGAACCCATATCATGCAGGTCATTCCAGAGCATCTTCGGGAGCTGGCCGAGAGAGAGGTATTCCCTACCCTGGCAGCAGGCCGCGCGTGGGAGGGGGACCTGCAGTACTTGAACCTCACGACCGGCCAGACCACCGACGTCTACGCCACGGTCTTCACCGTCAATGATCAGAAGACCGGCAAGCCGCTCTATCTCGCGAACGTCTCCAACGACATCACCCGGCGCAAGCGAGTCGAGGAGACGCTGCGTGAGCTGGACCGCCGCAAGACCGGATTTCTGGCCATGCTCTCGCACGAGCTCCGCAACCCGCTCGCCCCCATCCACAACAGCATCTATATCCTCGAGCGGGCCGCGCCAGGCGGCGAACAAGCGCGCCGCGCGCTGGCGGTCATCGATCGCCAGGTCGGGCACATGACCCGGCTCATCGACGATCTGCTCGACACCACCCGCATCGTGAGCGGCAAGGTGCAGCTGAAGCGCGAACGCCTCGATCTCAACGACGTCGTGCGGCGGACCATCGAGGACCACCGCTCGGTGTTCGTCGAGAGCGGCGTCCACCTCGAGGTGCTCCTGCCGACCGAGGTGCTCTGGCTGTCTGGCGACGCGACCCGCCTCGCCCAGGTCGTCGGCAACCTGCTCCAGAACGCGGTCAAGTTCACTCCGCCGGGTGGGAAGACGACGGTCTCGGTGGAGGTGGACGTCTCCCGGACCCAGGCGGTTCTCACCGTGCGCGACACGGGCTCCGGGATCGCGCCGGAGATCATGCCTCGACTGTTCGAAGCCTTCGTTCAGGCGGACGCCAGCATCGATCGCAGCAAGGGCGGCCTCGGCCTCGGCCTCGCCCTCGTCAAGAGCATGGTCGAGATGCATGGCGGCGTCGTCAGCGTGGCGAGCGACGGCCTCGGCAAGGGCGCCACGTTCACGCTTCGCCTCCCCCTCGAGACCGCCAGCACCGAGAGCACCGCGGACCGATGCGGCGCCGGCAGCGCTGGCTCGTCCCGTCGCATCCTCATCATCGAGGACAACGTCGACGCCGCGGATAGCCTCCGCGAGGCGCTCGAGCTCGGCGGCCACGTCGTCGTCGCCGCCTACGACGGCCCCACGGGGATAGAGAGAGCTCGCGCGCTGCGGCCTGACCTGGTGCTCTGCGACCTCGGCCTGCCGGAGATGGACGGCTACGCGGTAGCACGGGCGATCCGCGCTGACCCCGAGATCGGGGGGATCACCCTCGTGGCTGTGACAGGCTACGCCGAGCCCGAGGACGTGACCAGGGCCAAGGAGGCCGGCTTCGACGCCCACGTGGCGAAACCGCCCAGCTTCGAGACGCTCGAGCGAGTAGCGGCACAGGCCGTAGGCCCGCGACGCTGAGACCGGAAGTGCCCCGGCGCTGTCCGCGGCCTACGGGCTCGTCGTTCCCACCTCGGCGAGGCGCTGGCCGAGGAGCGCCAGCGCCGGTTGGAAGTCCTGGGACAGCGCGTCAGGACGAGCGTTCGTCTCCCGAAGGGCGCTCCGCTCGTGCGATGCTCGGCGCATGCTCCCGCTGCTCATCGCCCGTGATCTCCTCGGCCGCATGGGGAGGGCCAGCCCGCCGGCGGAGCTCAGGCCGGATCGCCTCGACGCCAGCGCCGGCCTGACCGTCTACGTGCACCTGCCCTTCTGCGCCTCGCGCTGCCGCTACTGCGGCTTCAACCTGAGCACCGACCCGCGCCTCGTCCAGCGCTACCTCGCCGCGCTCGAGCGCGAGCTCGCCCAGCGCGCCGCGCTCCCCTGGCAGCCAGCCGTGGAGGTGACCTCGGTCTACCTCGGCGGCGGCACGCCCTCGCTGCTCCCCGCGGCGGACCTGGCGCGGGTGCTCGCGGCGCTCCGCGCGCACCTCACGCTGCGGCCGGGGCTGCAGATCACGCTGGAGGCGAACCCGGAGTCGGTCGACGCGGAGAAGCTCGCCGCCTGCCGCGCGGCCGGGGTCTCGCGCGTCTCCCTCGGCGTGCAGTCCTTCGACGACGCCTGCCTCGAGCGACTGGGGCGGCGGCACCGCGCGGCCGGGGCCCTGCGCGCCCTCGACGCGCTGGCCGAGGCCGGCCTGCGCGAGGTCTCCATCGACCTGATGTACGGGCTCCCCGGTCAGTCGGCGCGCGACCTCGAGCGGGACCTGGCGCGCGCGGTCGCCGCGCCCGTGACCCACGTCTCGCTCTTCCCGCTCGCCACCCTGCCGGGGACCACGCTCGGCCGGCACCGGCCGCGGGCCGGACGGACCCGAGCGCTCTGGCAGCTCTACGCCCTCGCCAGCAGGACCCTCGAGGCCGCCGGCTTCGAGCAGTACACCAGCGAGGACTTCACGCGCAGCGGCGTGCGCTGCGACTACCAGATGGACACCTGGCGCCCGCCGCTCCGCGGCTGCCTCGGGCTCGGCGCCGGCGCGCTCTCCCTCGCCGGCGGCTTCCTCTGGCACAACGGCGGTCCGCTCGAGGCCTACCTCGACGCGCCGCGCCCCGCCGGGGTGCTCCGCGGCGTGCGCCTGAGCGCGCTCCAGCAGCGCGCGGCCGAGCTCTACGGGGCGCTCAAGTGCCTGCGCCTCGAGCCGCGCCACCTCGAGGGCTGGGGCCCGGTCCCGCTCGCCCTGCGCGCCGCGGGGCTGGCGCGGGCGGTCCCCGACCGCGCCCTCGAGCTGACGCCTCGCGGGCGCTTCCTCGTCTCGCTCTACTGGACCCGCATGATCCTCGGCAAGCTCGCCGCCGTGCAGGAGCGCTGACCGGCCGGTCAGTCCGTCGCTGCTCCTCCAGTTTCGACTGGACCGCGTACCCGCGCTGGACGATATGATCTCCCCCTCAACTTCACCCCCAGCCAGGAGGCGCACCGTGCCGCGTTACGAGTTCAGCGAGGGCAGCTCAAACAAGTTCTGGGAGCCCCGCATCGAGGGCTGCTCGGTCATCACCCGCTACGGCCGCATCGGCTCCGACGGGCAGCAGACGCAGAAGGACTACGGCAGCCCGGCAGAGGCGAAGAAGGAGTACGACAAGCTGGTCGCCTCGAAGGTGAAGAAGGGCTACGAGCTGGTCGACGGCGAGGGCGGCGGCGACGAGGACGAGGACGAGCCGGCGCCGAAGGCCAAGGCCGCGCCGAAGGCGAAGGCCGCGCCCGCCCCGAAGGCCAAGCCGGCCGCCAAGGCGAAGGCCAAGCCCGCCGACGACGAGGACGAGGACGGGGACACGGACGGCGGCGGCGCGGGCAAGCGCCGCTACGAGTTCAGCGAGGGCAGCTCGAACAAGTACTGGGAGGTCTGGATCGAGGGCACGGCGGTCGTCACGCACTACGGCCGCATCGGCACCGACGGGCAGCAGACGATGAAGGAGTACGACAGCCCGGCCGTGGCCAAGAAGGAGTACGACAAGCTGGTCGCCTCGAAGGAGAAGAAGGGCTACGAGCTCGTCGAGTAGCGGCCCGACGGGTCTCGCCGGAGCGGCCCCGACGGGTCTCGCCGGAGCGGCCCCGACGGGTCTCGCCGGAGCGGCCCCGAGGGCTCTCGCCTGAGCGGCCCCCCACCGTCCCCGGCGCCGTCCTCCTCGCTGCCGACCGCGCGCAGCCAGACCCTGAAGCAGCTCCCCTTCCCCACCTCGCTCTGCACCTCGATCTCGCCGCCGTGGTCCGTGATGATCCCGTGGCTCACCGCGAGGCCGAGGCCGGTCCCCTGCCCCGGCTCCTTGGTGGTGAAGAAGGGGTCGAAGATCCGCGGCAGGAGCTCGGGCGGGATCCCGCTGCCGGTGTCGAGGAACTCGGCGCAGACCGAGGCCGCGCGCCCTGGCTCGTGGCGCGTGCGCACGGTCAGCGTGCCGCCGCCCGCCATCGCGTGCGCGGCGTTGGTCGCCAGGTTGACGAAGACCTGCTCGACGCGGCGGCTGTCGGCGAGCACCAGCGGCAGATCGGCGCCGAGCTCGCGGACCACCGTGACGCCGCGCTTGCGCAGGTCGGGGGCCATCAGGCTGAGCGTGCGCTCGACGAGGCCGCCGATCGCGGCGGGCGCGATGTTGCCCGACTCCTGGCGCGAGAAGTCGAGGAGGTTCCTGACGATCTCCTGGACGCGGCGCGCCTCGTCGGCGACCAGCTCGAGCGCCGGGCGATCGGCGTCCTCGTCGGCGCGGCCCTCGAGGAGGAGCTTGGCGTAGCCGAGGATGGTGGTCAGGGGGTTGTTGATCTCGTGCGCCACGCCGGCCGCGAGGACGCCCACCGAGGAGAGCTTCTCGGAGCGGACGAGCTGCGCCTCCATCCGCGCGCGCTCGGTCAGGTCCTCCTGCAGGATCACCGCCCCCGAGACGTCGCCCGCGCGATCGCGCAGCGGCGCGATGCGCACCCGGTAGCGCAGGCAGGCGGTGGGGGTGAAGGGGGTGCCCCGGTTGTCGAGGGT
>JAKLHH010001309.1 GCA_022710245.1 Myxococcota bacterium | reverse complement strand
CGACGGGCTCGTCCACCTCGGCGACCGCGCCTTGGTGCACCGCTACCGCCGCCTGCTCACGGGCGAGCTGGCGCGCTGCTTCGAGCTCGTCGTCGATCCCGCGAGCGGCCTTGTCCGCCCCGAGCTCCACGTCTCCGAGGCGCAGGACTTCGTGGTGCGGCGCTCGTCCTGCTACAGCAACACCATCTGCTTCATCCTCCAGCGCGCAGCAGACGCGCTCGGCCTGGCGAGCCGCTTCGCGCCCTACGACTACCCGCGCCTCATCCTCGAGCGGTTCTGGAACGGCGACCACTTCTGGGACGACCTCGCACGACGGCCCTACGTCTCCGCGGACGCGGCGATCACGCCGTTCTGGAGCGGGCTGCTGGATGAGGAGCCGGGGGTTGCGGTGCTCTTTCAGCGCACCCTCGCGCGGCTCGACCGCGAGGGCCTCACCCACCCGTTCCCCGCGCGCTACGGGCGCCGGCGCGACGGCCGCCGGATGATCGCGCTCCACCAGCTGAACCCCTGGCAGCGCGACGCGATCTGGACCTGCCTCGGCCTGCAGCTCCTCGAGACGCTCCGGCGCCTCCGCCTCCCGCGCTACCACGACGAGCTGACCGGGTACGAGCTCCTCGTCGAGCACCACGGGTGCTTCCCCGAGGTGCTCGAGCCGTACCGCTGCGAGCTCTACCAGGGCCCCTTCTACTACAGCGAGGACTCCATGCTCTGGGCCGCCTCGCTCTGGGCGCTCCTCGAGGAGCGAAGCGCGCGCCGCGCCCGTATCGAGGAATTTGCCCTTCATCGCGGAGCGGCCGCAGGAGGCGAGCAGGGCGAATTCACCCGGAGGTCACCGCGATGTCGTCCAGGCGGGCCACCCTGAGGCCACACCACGGAGGTCGGATCATGACCCAGACCGCCAGCTTCCGCGACGAGCTGCGGCTCGCGCTCGGCACCTTCCTCGCCCGCCAGCGCCGGCGCCTGCCGGCCGACGAGGTGCTCCGGATCGACCTCCACTGCCACGACCACCGGAGCGACGTGCCGGATGAGCTCCTCGGGCGCATCCTGCGCTGCCCCGAGACCTGGACCCCGACCAGCGAGGTCGTCGCCAGGCTGCGCGCCGCGGGGGTCGACGCCATCACCATCACCAACCACAACAACGCCCGCTCCTGCTTCGAGCTCCTCGATCGGGGCGAGGACGTGCTGGTCGGCGCCGAGTTCACCTGCACGCTCGCCCCCGGCGACGCCCGCGTCCACGTCCTCACGTACGGCTTCGATCCGGGGCAGGAGGTGGCGCTCCAGCGGCGCCGCAGCGACCTCCTCCGCTTCCTCGAGTACGCCCGCGAGCACGACGATCCCAAGGCCACCCAGACCTTCCTCGAGTTCATGCGTGCCGGCGGGCCGGTCGGCTGGGTGATCTTCGTGCTCGGCATCCTCGCCGCCCTCCTCATCCTGGCGCGGGTGGTCCTGCTCCTCGGCGGCGCCTGGCGGGCGCGAGGGCTCGTGGCACGCGTCCAGCCACAGGTGGGCCGGGGCGACCTCGCCGCCGCGCTGCAGAGCTGCCGCCGCGCCGGCGGCCCCCTGGGACGCCTCCTCGGCGTGGCCCTGACCAACCTCAGCGAGGAGCGGCAGCGCCTCGAGGACCGCGTGGCCGAGGCGATGATCCGCGAGCAGACGGCTCTCGGGCGCTTCACCTCCACCATCATGGTGCTCGCCTCGGTCTCACCGCTGCTCGGCCTGCTCGGCACCGTGACGGGCATGATCGCCACCTTCGACATCATCACCGAGCACGGCACCGGAGATCCCAAGCTCCTCTCCAGCGGCATCTCCGAGGCGCTGATCACCACCGAGCTCGGGCTCATCGTCGCCATCCCTGCGCTCCTCGTCGGGACCCTCCTCGGCACCTTCGGCCGCACTCTGGAGGCCCGGCTGGAGCAGGGCGTCCTGGCGGTGATCAACGGCGTCCCTGTCGAGGCCCGGCAGGTATCCTGCGCCGAGGACGGCGGCGAGGGCGACGGCGAGGGCGAGGGGGCCGGCAAGGCGCCGAGCGACCTGGGCCTGCCGCTCCCGGCGCCGGAGCCGACCTGATGCTGGCGACCCTCGAGCGGTGGCACCAGTACCTGGTTGACGGCGGGTTCGTCATGCCTTTCCTGGTCGCGACGGCGGTGCTGCTCTGGTTCTCGCTCGGCTACCGCTGGATGACGCTGCGACGCGGCCGCTTCAGCGGTCTGAGGGATCTCGTCGAGCGCTGTGGCCAGGGCCAGCGCCCGGTACGGGACGGACTCGTCTGCGAGGCCGCGCAGCGCGGCGTCGAGGCAGCGAGCGCGGCGCCACGAGACCTCCGCGCGGCGCTCGACGTCGCGCTCCATCCCCAGGTCGAGCAGCTCTCGCGCTTCCGCACGCTGGCTCGCGCCATGGTGATGGTGGCGCCGCTCGCCGGACTGCTGGGGACGGTCTCGGGCATGATGGAGACCTTCGGCGCCCTCGGCGACATGACGCTCTT
>JAKLHH010001308.1 GCA_022710245.1 Myxococcota bacterium | reverse complement strand
TGCGCAGCTGCCGCGACCAAGAACTGGAGCGGCGCCCCGCACGTCGGGCGGTGGCGGGCAGCTGACGCGACCAAGAACTCGCGCCGGGCAGTGGTCCTCAGCTCGCCCCTCTAGCTCGCCCCTCTAGCGCCGCCGAGCAGCTCCAGCGCCAGCTCGCAGCTCCGCGCCGCGAAGCCCGGGGCTCCGAGCGCGGCGCGGACTCGCCCGTACCCCTCGAGGATCCGCCCCCGCTCCTCGAGGACCCGGCGCGCAGCGCTCGCGATCGCGTCCGCCGTCGCCTCCCTCCCGACGAGCTCGGGCACGATCCGCGCTCCCGCGATGAGGTTCGGCAGGCCGATGTGATCGATCGCCACGAGGCGACGCGCGAGCGCCTCGGAGAGCGGGGAGAGGCGGTAGCAGATCACCGCCGGCACCCCCGCCAGCGCCGCCTCCAGCGTGACGGTCCCCGACGCGCAGAGGGCGACCTCGGCGACCGCGAGCAGCTCCTCGACGTTCGCCTGCCCGAGCTCCGGCGCGAGCCGCGCGGCGAGCGCGCTCCCCGCCGCCGGCGAGGTGCCGAGGATCGGCCGCAGGCCGCCGAGCTGGCGCGCCGCTGACTGGAAGAGCGGCAGGTGCCGCCGCAGCTCGTTCGGCCGCGAGCCCGGGAGGAGCGCGAGCAGGCGCGCCTCGCCGAGGCCGAGGCGGCGCCGCACGTCGGCCCCGTCGGGCAGCGGCGGCCGGTCGAGGAGCGGGTGGCCGACGTAGCGCGCGGCCACGCCCCGGGCGCGAAACCACGCCTCCTCGAAGGGCAGGATCACGGCGAGGCGGTCCAGCCGCCGCAGCGGCGCCAGGCGCCAGCCGAGCCAGGCCCAGCGCTGCGGCGCGACCAGCCAGAGCACCGGCACGCCGAGCCGCCGGCAGACCGCCGCGAGGCGCAGGTTCAGGCCGGGGTAGTCGACGAGGATCGCCAGTGCGGGCCGCCGTCGCCAGGTCTCCCGGGCGAGATCGAGGGCCGCGCCGATCACGCCGCCCGCGCGCCGGAGCGCCTCGCTCGCCCCGGTCACCGCGAGCCGCTGGATCGGGTGGCGCACCTCGACGCCGGCCGCGGCGAGCGCCTCCCCGCCGGCGCCGAAGCAGCGCAGCCCGGGGAGCCGCCGCGCGAGCTCGACGACGACCGGCGCGGCCAGGCGATCGCCCGAGAGCTCTCCGGCGCAGACGAGGATGGAGGGCAGCGCAGGCACGCGGCGCACTCAGCGCGCGAAGTAGCCGATCATCTTGTAGGCGAGCAGCGCGGCCGCGAAGTCCGACGCGTGGTGCCCGGGGATCGGGGCCAGCTCGCAGAGGTCCCAGCCGATCACCTCGCGCGCCTCGCCGACGGCCCTGAGCAGCCGCAGCGCCTGCGCCCAGGAGAGGCCGCCCGGCACCGGCGTGCCCGTCGCGGGGATCACCGAGGGGTCGAGCCCGTCGATGTCGAAGGTGACGTAGACCCGCGGGCCGAGCTGCTCGAGGACGCGCGCGATCCATTCGTCCTCGGGGATGACCCCGAGCTCGTGGCCCCAGACCGGCCGCAGGCCGCGCTCGCGCACGACCTCGAGCTCCTCGGGGCAGCCGGTGCGCACGCCGACCTGCACCAGCGAGCCGAGCTCGAGGAGCCGGCGCGCGATGCAGGCGTGGCTGAAGCGCGAGCCCTCGTAGCTCTCGCGCAGGTCGAGGTGCGCGTCGATCTGCAGGAAGCTGAGCGCGCCGTGGCGCGCGGCGGCGGCGCGGGCGGCGCCGAGGGTCACCGAGTGCTCGCCGCCGACGAGGAAGACGCGCTTGCCGTCGGCGATCGGCCCGGCGCAAGCCTCCTCGACGCGGGCGATCATGTCCTCGGGGCCGACCGCGCTGGGCAGCAGCGAGGGCAGCGCGTGCACGCCCACGGCGCAGGGCTCGCGGCCGAGCTCGAGGTCGTGGAGCTCGACCTGCGTCGAGGCGGCCATCACCGCCGCCGGCCCGTTGCGCGCGCCGGCGCCGTACGAGCTGGTGCCGTCGTAGGGAGCGCGCACGATGACCACGCGGCTGGCTCCGTAGGTGCACTCCTCGGGCGGCAGCCCGAGGAAGGTGTCGTGGAGGACCTCGAGGGTCACGAGCTCACCCGCCGCTACTTCGGGGGCTCCTCGCGCGGCGGCTCGCCGCCGCGACGCCGCAGGCGGGACTCCAGGCGCTGCTGCAGCGCCTCGGCGCGAGTGCGCAGCGTGGTGACCTCCTGCAGCAGCGGATCGCGCAGGCGCGCGTAGACGGACTTCACGCTCTCCTCGATGCGCTGCCCCATCGCCTCGCTGTTCTGCTGCAGGCGCTTGCCGAGATCGGCGAGCAGGCGCTGGGCGTCCTCGCCGCTCTGCGGCAGGTCCGCCTTCTCCATCGCCTGGCGCACGCGGCGCCCCGCCTCCTCCTGCATCCCCTGCAGGCTGGAGACAGCGTCGGACCACGCCTTCTGGACGGCTTCCTGGATCGTTTCCTGGATC
>JAKLHH010001307.1 GCA_022710245.1 Myxococcota bacterium | reverse complement strand
GACTCCTCCAGGGTGGTAGGCGAGCAGCGAGACCCGCGGCTTCGCAGCCAGCTCGGGCAGGCGGCCCATCTGCACGGTCTTGTTGACGAGGGTGTCGTCGGTGAGATCCATCGCGCGGTCAGTATAGTAGCGGTGCTCACGCTCTGCCAAGCGCCGAGCACCGACCCGAGGCAGCGACGGCAGCTGGAGCGCCGCCGCACAGGTGCCCCGAAGGGGTACGGCGGTCGCGCGGAGCGGCCGCGACCAGCAGGCGTCGAGCGACGCTACACAGGTGCGCCCCGGAGGGGTACGGCGGTCGCGCGGAGCTGCCGCGACCAACAGTCGTCGAGCGGCGCTGCACAGGTGCGCTCCGGAGGGGTACGGCGGTCGCGCGGAGCCACCACGACCAGCAGTCGTCGAGCGGCCGCCCGTCAGCGCCCTGCGCTGAACCCCGCCGCCTGCAGCGCCTGGCGCTCGTCGGGCGTGGGCTCCTTCTCCATCGTCAGCGTGCGCGGCTGCGCCGAGCTCCAGCGGTAGGTGCTGTCCTGGCAGGGGAAGCGATGAGGAAACGCGAGCTCGCAGCGCTTGCACGCGGGCGCCTTGCCCTCCTCGCTCACGTGGAACCAGCCGGAGAGCCGCGCGCCGAAGCGCTCCGCGGCCCAGCGGCGGAGCGTGGGCTCCAGGGGGGCGCAGCAGGCCGAGGTCGATCCGCGCCGCCGCTCGAGCTCCTGCACCAGCTCCAGCGCCTGCGAGACCGAGAGCCCGAGGCAGAGCCCCTGCTGCCTGGCCACCAGGCGGCTCACCGGGACCACGGCGACCGCCATCAGCACCGCAGCCACGGCGAGCCCGAGGCCGCGCCGATCGCGGCGGTGCTTCTTCACCTGCACCGCGCCGAGGATGGCGAGGACGGTGGCGAGCGCACCGAGGAGCGGGCCGAGGATCAGCCCGAGGAACGGCAGCAGGGTGCTCGCGAGCGCGGCGAGGCCGAGGACCAGCGCCGCGACGCAGAGCCTGGAGGTGCGGACCGTGAGCGGCCCGCTGCCGCCAGGGGTGCGAGTGCCAGCGAGGGCGGCGCGCGGCTTGCTGCCGCCGGGGGGGCCAGGGGTGCGGGTGCGCTTGGGAGCCATCGGGCGCGACACTGCCACGCGCGCCGTGGGGTGGCAAGCGGCCGCGCTCGTCGGTCGAGCGCCCGGCGGGCGTTCGCTGCCAGCCTGGCAGGCCGGGCCGGGAGACCCCTGCCAGCGGGACACTCGCGCCGCGGAGGCATAGCCCCTCGGGGCTGGCCGGCACGTCAGATGGGAGCTGCCTTGCGCAAACGCCCGGTGCGCCGCGGGGCGCGGCCAGGCCAGCGGACCAGCTCGACGCGCTCGAAGGCGTGAGCCTGCGCCTCGATCTCCTCCAGTATCAGGGCGCGCGCCCGCTCGGGCCCCAGCCCGCCGGTGCCCGCACCGAGGAGCGGCAGCGCCACGCTGCGCGCGCCGAGCGCCCGCGCGAGGAGCAGCGCGTGGCGCGTCGACCAGCGCACCGAGCGCTCCGAGGCGCGCCAGGCGAGGTTGATGCCCGCCACGTGCACGATCCAGCGCGCCCGCGCCGTGCCGCCCGCCTCCCAGGCCGCGCCGAGCGGGAGCGGGCCTCGCCGCCAGAGCTCGCGCAGCGCGGGCCCGGCACCTGCCCTCCGCAGGGCACGCGAGACGCCCTGCGGGACCAGCAGCCAGGGCGGGAGCAGGTTCCGGTTCCACGCGTTCACCACCACGTCGACCTCGCGCCCGGCCACGTCTCCGTCGACCTCGACGAGCTCGCCCCGCGCCGCGCTCGCCTCCGCGGCTCCCGCGCGCGCGTGCAGGCGATCGGCGAGCGCGACCAGCGTCGGGGCGTGCTGCACGCTCGCCCACCAGGCCGGCAGCGACGAGAGCCCACGCTGCGCCCCGATCACCGCCCCGACCAGCGCGGCCACCGTGTCGGCGTCGCCTCCCTCGAAGAAGGCGAGCCGCATGGCGCCGTCGAACTGGAGCTCCGACTGGATCAGGATGCGCAGCGCTGCGTGCAGGCACGCGTCCGCGCGGCTCGGCGGCCGGGGCGCAGGCGCTGCCAGAAAGTCAGCGATCGGCTGCCGCGGGGAGCCGACGCGCGCCGCCAGCGCCGGGAGCAGCGCGCGCAGGCCCTGCCCGTCGAGGCTGCCCGCCGGCGCGCGGAGCGCATGCCAGACGAGCAGCGCCTGCAGCTGCGCGGCGGCCACGGCGACGGCTCCGCTGTGAGTGACGCGCGCGTTCTGCGCCACCTCGGCGAGGAGCGCGTCGGGGAGCGCGTCCGTGCGGTGCGCGAGAGCGAACGGGGTGACACGCATCACCGCGCCGCTCCCCTCGCTGGCGACCGCCGAGGCCGCCGTCGGGTCGCGGCGCAGGCGGCGCGCGGCGACGGTGCAGGCCCTCCCGGCGGCGACGCGGTGCCCGTACCAGAGGCGGAGCTCGTCGAGGAAGCGCTCGTGCAGGTAGCTCCCGCCGCCGTCGA
>JAKLHH010001306.1 GCA_022710245.1 Myxococcota bacterium | reverse complement strand
TTGATCGGTTGGCTATCGCAGAAGGGGCAGTTGCCACGCAGCCTGGGCCGCGGCTTCGCCGCGCGCCTCGCCCCCTCAAGCGAGCCGCTCATCTTCTTGTTCGGGGCGAGGTCGACGTGACTCGCGAGCCTGCGCGCCTGGGTGTCGCCGCATTTTGCCCTGCTCGCCTCCTTCGGAGGCTCCGCGATGAAGGGCAAAATTCATCCCGCGCAGCGAGGCCGTGCAGAGACGGCTGCGCGCGAGAGCTGCGCCCAGGACGAGCGAGCGCGAGTCCGCGCTTGCTGGCGGCTCGCTTGAGCGAGCGAGGCGGGGCCCGGCTCGGGTGACGACCGCGCTACGGGCCGGTCACGACGACGGCGTGAACAGTCAAAACCGCTGTGACGCGGTACTAGTGCTCGGGGAGCACCAGCGGGGCCGGGCTGGCGCTGAAGAGGCGCCCTGCCGGCCGCGGCGAGTAGAGGACGAAGGCGAGCCCGAGGACCCAGAGGACGCAGGCGATGATGACCGGCACGCGGAGCCAGGCGAGCGCCGGCCAGCGGCCCGGGATCAGGCGCCGCGCGAGGACCACGCCCTCGCCGGCCTGCTCGCGGTAGAGGCTCTCGTCGCGCAGCAGCGTCGCCGGCTCGCCGTGCGCGGTGACCCAGCGCCCCTGCCGCAGCCGCGCGCCGCGCGAGCAGCCCTGGACCACCGCCACCCGCGCGCCGCGCCGCTCGAGGACCAGCACCCGCCCTCTCGCCTCGGGCTCAGCAGGACGCTCCGGGTTGAGGGACCCCGCGCCCAGCCGGTAGAGGCCCGAGCGCTCCTCGACCAGGCGCCCCTCGGCGCGGAGCGCGCCGCGCGGCGGGCGCAGGTGGAGGTAGCGGACGAGCTGGTAGGCGAAGAAGGCGAGCGCGAAGCCGCCCACCGCGGCGAGGATCGGGAAGGCGCGACCTGGATCCATCAGGGTGACGAGCCAGCTCTCCATTCGCTCCGCTTCTCCTCATTATTGGTCGCGGCAGCTCCCCGCCACCGCCCGACGTGCGGGGCGCCGCTCCAGTTGGTGGCGCACGAGCAGGCTTGCAAGCCGTGCGCCGCCTCCTGCCCCGCTGCCCTCGAGCCGCGTGATCAATAAGGTCAAACATCCCAGGCAGGGGGCGGCGCGACGACGCGGGTCCTCGCGCAGGAGGGCGCGTGTGGGCGCGCGGCGCCACACCTGGCGTGGCAACGCTGACTCACCTCCGCCCACCCCGTCGCCTCACCCGCGCCAGCAGGCCTCGCCGCAGGGGATCGCGCTGGCACCGCCCTTGCTCTCTGCCGTCTCGGCCCATGCCCGCTCCCCTCCTCACCGTCTCGCTCGCTTCACAGGGAGGCTCCCCGTGGTTCAGCCCAAGCGCTCGTGGCTGGTCAAGGCACTCTCCGTCCTCGGTCGCGGCAGCCTGAAGGCGCTCCGCGCCCTCGGCTGGCTGCTGGTCGCGATCTTCGGCCGCCTCACCTGGGCGCCGCCCGGCTGGCTCCGCGCCGCCGGTCGCGGCTGCCGGGGCGCCGGCGGCTTCGCGCGCCGTCGTCCGCTCGCCGCGGTGGGCATCGCCACCGCCGCGGTCACGGTCGCGCTCCTCGCCGGCTGGACCATCCGCTGGGTCCAGCACCGCCCGAAGCCCGTCTTCATGGACCTCGAGGTGCTCGCGCCCGCGGTGACCGAGCTCGAGAAGGTCCCGCACCCGAAGCCGCTGGTGATCAACTTCGAGGGCTCGGCGGCGCCCCTCGCCCAGGTGGGCAAGACGATCGCCGCCGGCGTCGCGCTGCAGCCGCCGATCGAGGGGAGCTGGCGCTGGGAGACGGACAGCCGGCTCACCTTCACCCCCAAGGTCGACTGGCCGGTCGGGCAGGAGACCACCGTGGTCCTCGAGAGGCGAGGCCTCCTCGCGGACACCATCAAGCTCGAGGACTACCGCCTGCGCTTCACCACGCCGCCCTTCGTCGCCACCCTCGCCGAGCCGGTCTTCCACCAGGACCCGGTCGAGCCCGAGCTGAAGAAGGTGGTGGCGACGGTGAAGTTCAGCCACCCGGTGGACCCCGTGAGCTTCGAGCGGGCGATCGCGCTGAAGCTCCTCGGGGACCCGCCCGTCGCCACCCGGTTCAAGGTCCTCTACGACAAGCTCCGCGGCGAGGGCTATATCCACTCGGACCCCGTCGCCATCCCGCAGCGGGACCTGCAGCTGCAGGTGACGCTCGCCGCCGGGATCCGCGCCGAGCGCGGCGGTCCGCCGACCGCGAAGGCGCTCTCGAAGCGCGTCCGCATCCCCGGCCTCTACAACAACCTGCGCGTCAGCGAGGCCCGCGTCGCCGTCGCCGAGGAGCAGAACGACCCGGCGCACGTGCTGATCGTGGAGACCTCGCTCGGCGTCCGCGAGCTCGACGTGCGGGGCGCGGTCTCGGCGGTGCAGCTCCCGCTCTACCACCCCGATCACGAGAAGCTGCCCGAGAAGCAGCGGCGGCCCTTCAGCTGGAGC
>JAKLHH010001305.1 GCA_022710245.1 Myxococcota bacterium | reverse complement strand
CTCCCGGTGGACAGCTCCCGCCTGATGGTGACCATCCGGGCGAGCGCGATCAAGGCGGCAGGGCTCAGCTCGGGCTGCACCGGGCACCTCTCCTGCCTCTTCCAGTTCGACTCGCACGATCGAACGGCGCCCGGGACGACCGCCCGCACCCACGTGCATGGCTCCGACTACGACGCCCAGCACAGCGCCGAGACCTCGTTCGTCGTCCCCTGACCTGGTAGCTCGGGAGGCGCAGGAGCAGCTGGCCCCTCGAGCTCGAGCTGGAGCGCCGGTCGGCGGTAGTCCCGTCCAGCGTGCTCCGTGCTCCTCGAGTCAGCGCCGCGCGTGCCGGTATCAGCGCGGCCCCACGGCCTCGAAGAAGTGCCGGTCGGGCATCATCAGCGCCACCAGCTGGTGGCGCTCGTCGAGCACGGGCGCGGGGCCGAAGAACGGCTGACCGCCCTGCTGCCGGGCGCGCTGCGCCAGCTGCTGCGGCGGCTCGTCGAGCTGCAGGCCGATCCCCACGTCGCCCGGGTGCGTGCCCTGCATGTCGCACTGGTAGAGGGCGAGCTTCACCGCGCCGAGCTCGAAGACCATCGGCCCCGCGCTGGCGAAGGGGTGCGGTGAGGGCACGCCGGCCGTCCCGGCGCTCGGCGCGACGCCGAGCATCGCCTGGTAGCGACGGGCCGCGTCCTTCAGGTCGGGGACGAAGAGGCTGAGGAAGCGGATCTCAGGGGGCGTGGGCATCGAGTCCTCCTGGCTGCAGCCCTGACTAGCACGACTCCTGCAGAAGATCTCGTGCGACCAGCGGCTCTCCGCTGGAACCTATCCCGGGAGCCCTCCAGGCGCCTGCGTAGCGCTGCTCTCCGGCGGACCTTTGGGGTTGCGCCAGAGAGTGATCTCTGCGACACGACGGACCGGGAGAGCGAGCAGGGCAACTTGCGGTGGTCTCATCCCGGAGCGGCCGGAGGCCGCGAGGACCCGCACTTGCCCCGAGGGAGGTGAGCCGTGAACTCCGAGACGTGGTTCGAGTCGCTGTCCAGCGTCGCCGAGCAGCTCAAGCAGATCGACCCTGACCCGGCGCAGACCGACTGGCTGCGGCAGCGCGCCGAGCTCGACCGCGTGCAGGCCGCGCTCGAGCAGCTGGCGCGCGGCCAGCGCGAGGCGATGGAGGCGCTACCCGAGGAGGAGCAGGCCTCGGTGCGCACCAGCGCGTCGCAGATCCTCTGCGCTGCCGCCTCGCTGCTCCACGCCGCCGGGCGCCGGCGGGAGGCGCTGGCGCTGCTGCCCGAGCTGCGCACCCTCGCCGAGGGCACCTCGGAGGCGCCGATCGCCCGCGCGCTCGGCGAGACCCCCGAGGAGGCGGTGCGCCTCAACCGGGCGTGGTGGCTGCTGCGCAACAAGCGGCGGCGCGAGGCCCAGCGCCTCGCCGAGCCCCTGACGAAGAGCCCGATCCGGGCCATCGCCGAGGAGGCGCGCTCCATCGCGCAGGCCCCGAAGCCCCTCTCGGGGCCACCCGCGCTCTTCGCGTTGAACGGCTGCGGCGTGCGCATCTACGGGGCGCGCGACCCGCGCCCGGACGGCTCGTATATAACGACGCGCTACCTGACCCTGCTCTTCGTGCCGGTGCTGCCCCTCGACGCGTTTCGCGTGGTGCCCGCCGAGCAGGCCGGCTCCTACTACTTCCTGGGCAAGGTCAAGCTCGGCCCCATCGCGCGCTTCGTTCGCCGCGCGGCCGTCGCCGCGATCCTGCTGGCGGTGGGCTGGTCGCTGGTCAGCAGCTACCTGAGCTCGCCGGAGCACCGGCTCTCGCGGGCGTACAAGGCGGCGGTCGCGGCCGAGCGCGCGGCGCGGACCGACGCCGAGCGCGCGGCCGTGGTCGGTCGCTACGAGGAGCTGCTGGCCGAGTTCTCGGGGCAAGCGGGAGCCTCCCTCGAGAAGGCGGCCGACGCGCTGGTCCGCCTCAGCGCCGCCAGCGTGCCGAGGCCGTTCACCCTCGCCGCGCTCACCAGCGCGAACCAGGTGGTCCGCCGCGTCCTCGCGCTGCCGCAGCACGCGCGAGCCGGCGGCGCAGGCTCGCGCCTGATCGCGGAGCTCGAGGGCTGGGCGACGGCCCTCGACGAGCGGGGCGAGGCCGAGCTGGAGGGGGCGCTGCGGCTCCTCGACGACGCCAGCGGGCTCGAGGGCACCGCCGAGGAGCGCGTGCGGGTGGAGCGACGGAAGACGGCGCTGCGGCGCAAGCTCGCAGAGCAGCTGGCGGCGGAGTGGCCGGCCCTGGCGCTGCGCCACTACGCGGCGATGGGGGCCGATCCGGTGGCGCTCCGCGCCGCGGGCAAGCTGCTGGCGGCGATCCCGGAGGGGACGCTCTGGCTCGAGCTCGAGCCCGCGCTCGCTGCCTGGAACGAGAGCCGCAAGCAGGCGAAGCTGCCCGAGCTCGAGGAGGTCGCGACGACGGCGAAGGCGCGCCTCGCGGCCGCGAAGACCATCGCCGCCGCGTCGGGCCGCGCCAAGCTCCTCG
>JAKLHH010001304.1 GCA_022710245.1 Myxococcota bacterium | reverse complement strand
GCCCTGCACCACGCGTCCGGGGAGGAGGAGCTGCAGCAGCACCTGGAGCGCGAGCCAGCCGAGGTAGCAGAGGGCCGAGGTGACGGTGGGCGCCGGCAGCCGTCCGAGGAGCGCTCGCCACCCGGCCGCGTCGACGGGGAAGAAGAGCGCGCCGCCGTGGTCGACCACCGCGACCCAGAGGTAGAAGACGAGGAGCGGCAGGCCGAGCGTCATCGCCGCTGCGCCCGGTGGGCCGCCGAACTCCCAGCGCGGCGGCGGCGTGCGCCCCGGGGTCCCCGCCGGCGCGACGTCGGAGGCGCGCGTCGGAGCGGCGCTCATCGCCTCAGAGCTTCCCCTGCAGCAGCTCGCGCGCGATCAGGCGGCCGTAGGTCCAGAAGGTCCTGGCCACCGTGATCACGTCGCAGGCGCCGATCAGCACGTCGCTGAGCGCGATGGGGAGCGTGCCGGGGATGAACCCGCGGCCGTACTCGAGCATCCAGGTGCCAGGCCTGGCCGCCCACCCCTTGGCCTGGCCCACCCGCAGCACCGCGTGATCGCCGGGCCGCGAGGTGACGTGCTCACCCGGGTGCTCCTCGGTGTAGGTCCACATCTCGCCGAGGAGGACGAGGTCGTGGATCTCGGCGGTGAAGCGGCCCGAGTAGCCCTCGGTGCCGATCGGCGTGCCGAAGAGGATCAGGTACTCGCTGAGCGAGCCGTGGAGCACGTACATCATCCCGGCCGCGCCGCCGGCCACGTTGAAGAGCGGGCGGGGCCGCGGGTCGATGTGGCCGGGGTAGGCCTGCGCGAGCACGTCGGGGAGCTGGCGGACGAGCTCGTGGTGCGGCAGGCCCGCGAGGGGCTTGGTGAGCTGCTCCAGGCGATCGGGGTCGAAGAGGTAGGCCATCAGGCGTCTCCTTGGGCGATCTGGATCGCAGTCGGGCGACGATAGCAGAAAAAACTGCGCGCGCGAGCGCGACAACCGGGCCTCCTCTGCGTCCAGGTGCGTCCGGGCGATGCGCTACGACCTGACAGCGGGCGTCGGCGTGGTGCTCTGACCCCACCTGATTGCTCAGCCCACCGACTGCAAGAACGGCAGGTCCGCCTTCAGCACCTTCGTGCCGCCGTGCTCGAAGGCGATCTCCAGCTTGCCGTCGAACTCGCGCAGCACCTCGCCGACGCCCCACTCGGGCTTGCGCAGGTGGCGAACGCGCCAGCTCTGCGGCGCCGGCTCGCCGAGCTCGGTCACCTGCACGCCGAAGGCGAGCTCCTGGCAGAGCGGCTCGAGGAGGCGGCGCGCGGCGCTCGGCAGCCGGTTGCCGGTCACCTCGAGGCGCGTGAGCCGGCGCCCGGCGAGCCCGGCCGCCAGGTCGGTGAGGCCCGCCTCGGTCAGCGCGCCCTCGACGAGCGCGAGCTCGTCGAGCTGCTCGAGCCAGCCGCGGGCGCGGAGGTGCTGGCAGAGGAGGTCGGTGCTCGGCTGCGACTGGCGCACCCGCAGCTGGCGCAGCGCCGGGAGCGCCCCGCGGTCGAGCCGGGCGACGGCCTCGGCGGCGACAGCGCCGGACCAGCCGCAGCGGAGCTCCAGCGCCCGAAGCCCCGGGTGCGCGAGCCGCGACCAGTCGGCCTGCGCCCCGAGGATCAGCTCCTCGAGGCGGGGGAGGGCAGCGACGAGCTCGCTCGCCGGGCCGAGCCTGGCGTCGAAGCTGGAGCCGAGCTCGAGGCGGCGCACGGTGCGCGGCGGCCCGGCGGCGAGGGCGGAGAGGACCACGCCCCACTCCGGCGTCAGGAAGACCTCGACGCGGAGCTCGCGGAGGAGCCGCAGCGAGGGGTGCCGCGCCAGGGGCGGGAGCTCGGGCAGGCGCGAGCCCGTCTTGCCGCAGAGCTCGAGGCGGCGCACGAACCCGCCTGACCAGACCACGCGGTTCGCGTTCTCTCCGGCCGGCCCCGTCGCGGCGAGGAAGGGCGGCGTGAGCTGGCTGGTGAGCTCGGCCTGGCGGCCGACCAGGATCCGCGCGCGCGCCGCGTCCTCGCAGCGGCGGAGCTCATGCTGGACCACGATCAGCTCGCCGCGCGGATCGCCGCGGCCCTGCAGCACGTCAGCGAGGACGAGCAGCGCCTCCTCGTCGTCGGGCCGCTCCTCGAGGTCGGCGAGCAGCGCAGCCTCGAGGTCGTCCTCCGCCGGGCGGTCGTCGCTCGCGACGGCGTGCTCGGCGCGGCGCGCCTCTCGCGCGGCGGCGAAGCGGGCGCGGTTGCGCTCCCGGCTGGCCTCGAGGCCGCGCGTGAGCTCCGCCTCGAGCGCCTCGCGATCGGGGATCGGCCCTTGGTACCAGAGCAGCGCCTGCCGGAGCGCGTCCGGCTGGCCGCGCGTGGCACAGGCGAGGTGGTGGTACCGGTAGGCCGGCTTGCGGCTGAAGCTGCTGACGTGCTCCTCGGCCAGGCGGAGCGCGTCGCGGTCGATCAGCTCGCCGCAGGACACGCAGCGCGAGCGGCTCGATCTGGACGGCTCGATGCGGTGGGGCAACTCGGGG
>JAKLHH010001303.1 GCA_022710245.1 Myxococcota bacterium | reverse complement strand
CTCCTCGGGCTGGAGCACGGCCAGCGGCGCCATCTCGCGGAAGTAGAGCGCGAGGAAGTTCTCCGGCGGCTCCCCGGCCGCAGCGGCTGGCACCTCTGGCTCGGGCGGTTCGAACTCGAGCGCGGGCTCCAGCACGGGCGGGAGGGTCTCCGCCGAGTGGAGCCGCGCCCGCTTCGGGCGCCGCTGACCTGCCCGCCGGATCACGAATGGCGAATGCTCATGCGCCGCTTGCTGTCTGGCCATTATGCTCTCCCCTGAAGTTGGGTAGGAACTATTTCCCCATACTATATGGACAATGTCTATAAGCTAAATACACTACAAGGCTCGGTTACTCGTCACGTCACCGGGCGAGGTTGCAAGACCGATATTCTAAAGCGTTTATCCTGACCACTCTGCCCCCCCGCTGCCCGACGGGCTGCGCTGAACGCCCTCGCCTCGGAAGCAACCGCCTTTAGCAAGCGACGCACCAGCCGGGCAGCTGGTCGCGCCAGCAAATTGGGTCTGGCATTTCAGCCACTTAAGAATCGCCAGCCGGAGGGGGAGGACTGCTATCGAGGCTCGGCTTGGGTGCTTTCACCGAGGGGTGCGGAAAAGCCCCCAGCAAGCATGGCGCTGGGGCGGGAAGGAGTTTTCCAGCGCCGGTGCAACCACAGCCACTGCTCGGGCCAGCGGCGCACGGCGACCTCCACCTCTGCCGAGAGCCGCTCCGTGGCCCGCTGAACGTCCTGCGCTCGATCTCCGGTCCAGGCCAGGTCGACCACCTCTCCGACCTCGAGCTGGAAGCCAGCCCCCTCGCGAGGGAGGAAGGCGGGCACGACCGGCGCCCCCGTGGCCCGGGCCAGCCGAGCTGCCGCGGTCCCGGTGGCCGCAGGCCGACCGAAGAACGGGACCGGGAGGCCGCCCGGCTCGTGCTGATCGAGGACCAGCGCGACCACCTCGCCCTGTCGCAGAGCGCGGAAGATCGCGCCCGCGCTCCCCTGCGCCGGGAGCAGCCGGACGCCGCAGGCCGCCCGTTCCCCCATCCAGAATCGATTGATCCAGGTGCGCTTGATCTGCCGGGTGACGACGTTCACCGGGATCCCGAGCCGCGCCGCCGCACAGGCGAGCAGGTCCCAGTTCCCCAGGTGGGCGCTGATGACGAGGAGACCCCGTCCCGCGGCGAGGAGCTGCTGCAGCCGCCCCAGGCCCGGTCCCTCCAGGATCCGGCTCGCTCGCTCGCGGTCGAGCCGTCCGACGGTCAGGAACTCGAGCGCGCCTCGCCCGAGGTGGCCGTAGACCCGACGGGCGAGGCGGCGCGCGTCGGCACGCGGCAGGCCGAGCGCGCGCTGCAGGTTCTCGAGCGTGACCCGGCGCCGCACACCGAGCGCGTAGGCCAGCCAGCCGAGGCAGGCCCCGATCCCGCGGAGCCAGCGCTCCGGGGTCCTGACCGCGAGCCAGGTGAGCGCGGCGAGGAGCGCGCGGCCGGGCATCAGCTCGCTCCCGCGGTGAGGACAAGGCGGAGCGCCCGGTCCAGCGACTCGGCCCCGCGCACCAGCTCCACCTCCGCCGCCAGCGCCACCAGCTCCCGCGAGAGCGCCGCCCCCCCGCGTGGACCCACGCGCGCTGCGTCCTTCTCGGTGCAGAGGAGCACCTCCGCACCCGAGCGAGCCGCTCGCCGCAGCTGGCGGGCGCCGAGCCTGCCGTGGTCGCGAAGCCAGAGGTGGCCGCGGACCTCGGCGCCGAGCGCGCGGACGTGGGAGAGGAACGCCGCCGGACGCGCGATTCCGGCGAGGACGAAGACCGAGCGACCGCGCAGGTCGCCGGCCGCGCCCAGCCGGGCCCCGTCGAGCGTGAGCAGGCGGTCCGGGACCAGCCGGCTAGCGAGCGGCCCATCCCCGACTGGCCCCGGCTCGCGACGGTGCAGCCAGCAGAGGTCGGCGGCGCGTGCAGCCGAGGCGAGCTCCCGTCCGTCCCCGGCCGGCAACGGCCGCGTCGCCAGGCCGTCGTGCAGGAGCAGGTCGAGGTCGCGGTGGAGACGGCGGTGCTGAAAGCCGTCGTCCACCAGGATGACCTCGGCGCCTGCCGCGGCGGCGAGGCGCGCGGCCTCCGCCTTGTCGCGCCCGCAGCAGACGATGGCCTCCGGGAGCCAGGCGGCGAGCAGGAGCGGCTCGTCCCCCAGCCTGCGGGCGGCGTCCAGCTCGAGGCGAGCCTCTGGCCAGACGCGCTGCACGCGGCCACTCTCGCTGCCGCGGTAGCCGCCGTGGACCACGCCGACACGGAGGCCGCGCCGGAGGAGCTCACGGGCGAGCCAGCCGGTGACCGGGGTCTTGCCGCTGCCACCCAGCCGCAGCGAACCCACCGAGATGACCGGGACCGGCGCACGCACGACCGGCAGGAGCTCCTGGTAGGCAGCGCGGCGGAGCGCCGCCGCCGCCCCGTAGGCCCAGCTCAGCGATGCCAGCAGCCTCCGCAGGCTCACGCCCGCTCCTTCCCGAGGAGCACCGCGAGGCGCTCGGCGATCCGCTC
>JAKLHH010001302.1 GCA_022710245.1 Myxococcota bacterium | reverse complement strand
TCCATGGCCACGCCTACGCGCCGGGCGGTCGCGCGAGCCAGGTCACTGTGGGCATGCAGGTCGGGCCGCTGGTCAAGGTGCTCGAGGTGTGCGGCGACCGCACCTGGATGGCAGGCGCCCTGGGGCTCGAGCTCAGCCCGCCGCGGCCGTTCGAGAGGATGCCGCTCGTCTATGAACGCGCCCATGGTGGCAGTGACGCCGGCGCGGGCGAGGTAGACGTGGCGGTCGACCCGCGTAACCCGATCGGTACGGGCTTCGCTCTTCAGCGCCAGGACCTCCTCGGGCGCCGCGCGCCGAACGTGATCTATCCTGGCGATGAGTCCAGGCCCGCCGGGATGGGGCCGCTGCCCCGCGAGTGGGAGCCCCGGCGCAGGCTCGCCGGGACGTATGACCGGGAGTGGGAGGAGACGCGGTTCCCGCTCTACCCGGAGGACCTCGACGAACGGTTCTTCCAGTGCGCGCCCGACGATCAGCAGACGCCCGAGCACCTCGCCGGCGGCGAGCTGGTCGTGCTGCAGAACCTGACGCCCTCTGGTCTGCTGCGCTTCACGCTCCCGCCGGTGAAGCTCGTCTTTCGCACGTGCTTCGTCGACGCCGAGGTGGAGCACGGGGGTGACCTTCACACCGTCATCCTCGAGCCTGACGTCCCGCGGCTGCAGCTCGTCTGGCATACCCGGCTTGACTGCCACAGCCGGGTCCACCAGCTCAAACGCACGGTGGTGGAGGAGCAGCCGTGAAGAGCGAGGGCGTGACCATCATCGGGCTCGGCGCGCAGACCGCGGTCGGGAGCACCGCGCTCGCGTCCGCGGCCGCGGTGCGTGCGGGCGTCCCCCGGCTCGGGGAGCATCGCACGGCGCTCGATGCCGAGGGCGAGCCCCTCGTCGTCGGGATGGCGAGCTACCTGCCCGAGGAGATGCCGATCCACGAACGGCTGGCGACGCTCGCGCGCGCTGCGGCCCGCGAGGCCATGCTCCCGATCGCACGCGAGGCGCGGAGCGTCGCGATCATCGTCGGGCTCCCGGTGCCGAGAGCGGGTCTCCCGCCGGAGCTCGAGCGCACGATGGCGGCCGCGCTGGACTGGCCGGGCGGGCCGGGCCTCTCTTCGCTGGAGACGATCGAGGCTGGGCACTCGGCGGGGTTGATGGCGATCGAGCGGGCGCGGGCGCTCCTCTGTGATGGGGCCCTGGACCTCTGCCTCGCCGGTGGCGTCGACTCCTACCTGGATGCCGAGACGCTCTACTGGCTGAGCGAGACCGGGCAGGCGCAGTCCAGGTCCAACCGCTGGGGCTTCAGGCCCGGCGAGGGGGCAGGGTTCTGTCTCCTCGCCTCGTCGCGCTTCGTGGCGGAGCAGCCGAGGCTGCACGCGCTCGGCGAGCTCGCGGCGGTGGCCACGTCGCGCGAGCAGAACCTCATCCGTACGGACAGCGTCTGCACCGGCGAGGGTCTGACGGCGGCGTGGCGGATGGTCACGGCCGCGGCGCCGCGCATCTCGGAGCTGATCTGCGACCTCAACGCCGAGCCCTACCGCGCCGATGAGCTCGGGTTCGCCCTGCTCAGGCTGCGGGAGCGGTTCGAGCGCCCGGAGGAGGTCCTCTCGCCCGCGCAGCACTGGGGCGACGTCGGCGCCGCGTCGGGCCCGCTCTTTGTCTGCCTCGCGCTCGCCAGCGCGCTGCGCGGAGTCGCGCGAGGCCGCCACTGCCTGGTGTCGACGAGCTCCGAGGGCGGCGAGAGGAGCGCCGCGCTCCTCGACCTCGAGCCCGCGCTGAGCCGCGGACAGAAGGGGGACATGTCGCGATGGCCGTGACCATCAACATCAATGGGCTCTCGCTCGTGCACCGGGGCAGCGACGGCGTCGCCACCGCGACCTTGCCGGATGTCTGCAAGACCCCCGCGCCTCCCGCAGCGCCGGTGCCGACGCCGTACCCGAACATCGCGCGCTCGAGCAGCCTGACGGGAGGGACCAGGCGCGTGCTCGTCGACGGCGGCAACCCGGCGGCCGTGCTGGGCTCGGAGTTCAGCCTCAGCTCGGGCGACGAGGCCGGCACCGCCGGCGGGGTCAAGTCGTCGACGGTGAAGCTGGAGGCCACCTGGCTGACGTGCTCCTTCAACGTGAGGTTCGAGGGTAAGAACGTCTGCCGGCTGACCGACAAGATGCTGATGAACCACGGCAACACCGCCTGCCTCGGGGGCGTGGTGCAGCAGCCGGTGAACGCCAAGGCGCAGCAACCAGCGCAGAGGCAGCAGCCGCAGCAGCAGACGGGCACCTGGCGTCTTCATCTGCAGCCCAGGGACTGCCTCGGCGGAGAGAAGCTGGCGGTCGTCTGCGACGCGGTGCAGGCCGGCCAGCTCTGCAGCGTGGAGCTGCGCCTCGCCGCGACCGGCATGCTGCTGGCGCGGTTCGAGGCGCGGACCCAGGCCGGCGGCAAGGCCTTCGTGCTGGGCGCGGTGAAGCGCATCGGGCCGGCCCCCAGGCTGCCCGACGTGGAGCGGCGGCGCATCCTCGACCTGGAGAGGCGA
>JAKLHH010001301.1 GCA_022710245.1 Myxococcota bacterium | reverse complement strand
GGCCCCCGAGGCCCCCAGATCGAACGGAAGAGCTCATGGATTTTTTCTTCTTGACCCGGATAACAGGGGCCAAGGCCCCGCCCCTCGTCGCCCGCAGCGGGCACCGACGGTGGCGGTCCGCACGGCTCCCGCCCGCGAGGACGCGAGGGGTGGGGAGGGCGCTGCTGCCTCATCCCGGAGCGTCCCAGAGGGACGCGAGGACCAGCGCCCCCCGCGAGCGGGGGTCCCCGCGCGCCGTCGCTCTTGATTGCAACTGATACCTTGAGGCGGAGTCAGGGCTTCCGCGAGGGAGCGAGAGCGCGGACGACTCAGTCCTGCAGGTGCGCCTCGAGGAACCAGAGGCTCTCGTCGAGCTTGCGCGAGACCTGGGTGAAGAGGTCCGCGGTGTCGTCGTCGCCGAGCTCGTCGGCGGCCTCGATGGCGGCGCGGGTCGTCTTCGCCACCTCGGCGAAGCGCCCGGTGAGCGCCTCCACGTGTTGCCGACCGTCGACGGCGCCGTCCGGGTACTCGGGCAGGCGCGAGGCCGCCGCCGCCATCCGCGCCGTGCCCAGCGCCACCCCGCCCAGCGCGGTCGCGCGCTCGGCGATCTCGTCGATCTGCTTCTCCGCCGCCTCGGCGAGCGCGTCGAAGAGCAGGTGCAGCTGGTAGAACTGCAGGCCCTTCACGTTCCAGTGCGCCTGCTTGGTCTGCGTGAAGAGATCCATGGTGTCCGCGAGCTGCTGGTTGAGCAGCGCCACCGTCTGCTCGCGCACGTCCGGCGGCAGGTCGTTGTGCGTCGAAAACTTCCTCACCTTGGCCATCGGGTCCTCCTTCCGCGCGGCGCGCCAGGGCAACCGCGCTGCGTCCGAGGCCTGGTGGTGCAGCAAGATCGACGCCAGCCCCGCGAGCTGCGGACACGGAGGCGAGGGCGGGCGGCGGTTGCGTTCTCCCGGGGCTGTGCTCAGATCGGGCCATGGCCACCCGCTCGCCCTGGACGCTGCTCGCGCTGACCGCGCTGCTCGCGCCGCTCCTCGTCATCTGCTCGCCCTCGACCGCCGGCGCGTGGTTGCGCGTGCCCGTCGAGGACGCCCAGCTCGTGCAGCGCTCGGAGGTGATCGTGCTCGGCCGCATCTTGCGCGGCTCGGTCGTTCACGTGCCGCACCAGACGCGGCCCGGCGAGGGCGCCAGCTGGCACCACCTGGCCACCCTGGCGGTCAGCGAGGTGGTCAAGGGCTCGCTCAAGGACAAGGCGCTGGCCGTCGTGCTCCACTACGGGCTGACGCCGGTCGTCGGCTGCCTGGCCGTCCACCCGACCTTCCAGATCGACCTGCGCGGCCGTGGCCGCGCCTGCCGGCCGGAGCGGGTGGACGTCCTCGACACGGGCAGCAGCGCGGTCAGCTTCGCGCCCCTCGTCGACGACGCCGGCAAGGACGCGCTCTGGTTCCTCCGCCGCCTGGAGCCCGCCCGTCTCGGTCGCGCGCCCGGGCGTGGCCACCTCGGCGTCGTCGACCCCGAGGAGCTGCAGCCCGCGGCGCTGCAGCGCTACTTCCGCGCCTACGCCGCTCCGGATCCCGCCGCCGCTGTCCGCGCCGCCGCGGCGGCGAGCCCGCAGCTCCAGGCGCGCACCGCGCGCTTCCTCGACCACCTCGAGGTGCAGCGCGTGCTGCGCGTCGCCGATCCAGCGGCGCGCGCGCGACAGCTCCTGCCGCACTTCCTCCGGCGGCAGACCTGGGGCCTGCGCGCCGAGGCCGAGGAGGGGCTGCGGGGCTGCGGGCCGGTCGCCGGGCCGCTCCTCGTCCCCGCCTTCGAGCAGGGGGCGCATCGCGCGCGGCGGGAGACGATCCTCGGCCTCTGGGGGCACCTGCGCTGGTCCGGCGCGGTGGCGCGGCTGATCAAGCTCCTCGACGAACACGACCGCTTCTGGGCGCGCCAGCGCCTGGTCGGCGACTGGTGGAACCTGGACCATCCGGCGACCGAGCAGCGTCGGGAGCGCTACGGAGAGGTGCACGCGGCCGTGGTCGCGCTGCGGCGCCTCGCGGACCGCCGGGCGCGGCCCGCGCTCGAGCGCACGCTGCGCCGGTGGCAGGCGATCCAGTTCTCCAACCCGCAGATCGTCGAGGAGTGTCAGGCGGCGCTGAGGGAGTGACCCCTACGGCTTGGGGATGCGCAGCGTGGAGCTCACCATGGCGGTGCCGCTCGCGAGGTAGAGGAGCGCGAGGGGGTGGAGCACGAGCCCGAGCCGCCACGAGCCGAGCCAGAGCGCTCCGTCGACGCGACCGAGCGCCAGCAGCACGGCGAGCACGGCCACGATGAGGACGCTGGTCGGGATCGGCGTCCCCTCGTAGAAGCGCACCTTGCCGCGCTCGTCGCTGAGCTCCTCGAGGGTGACGTTGTAGCGCGCCAGGCGGCTGATGCCGCAGGCGACGAAGTAGACCAGGATGATCGCGTCCCAGCCGCCGCGCAGCCCCAGGCTGTAGCCGAGCGCCGCCGGCGCCACCCCGAAGGAGACCACATCGGCGAGCGAGTCGAGGTCGGCGCCGAG
>JAKLHH010001300.1 GCA_022710245.1 Myxococcota bacterium | reverse complement strand
CGCTTCACCCTCGACAGCGACGCGCTGATCATCGGGCGCGGCAGCGACTGCGACATCGTGGTCGACCTCGACTCGGTCTCGCGCCGCCACGCGCAGATCGAGCGGCGCGGCGCGGTGATCATGGTGGCCGACCTGGGCAGCACGAACGGCACCTACGTCAACGAGCTGCAGGTGCAGGAGCGCGCGCTCGCTGACGGCGACCAGGTGAAGATCGGCAACGCGATCTTCAAGTTCCTCTCCGGCGGCAACGTGGAGACCAGCTACCACGAGGCCATCTACCGGATGACCATCATCGACGGGCTCACCGAGGCGCACAACAAGCGCTACTTCGTGGAGTTCCTCGACCGCGAGCTCGCCCGCTGCGCGCGCTACCAGCGCCCGCTCTCGCTGGTGATGTTCGACCTCGACCACTTCAAGAAGATCAACGACAGCCACGGCCACCTGGCCGGCGACTTCGTCCTCCGCGAGATGGCGCGCCGGCTGCGCACGCGCATCCGCAAGGAGGAGCTCCTCGCGCGCTACGGCGGCGAGGAGTTCGTGGTGGTGCTGCCCGAGGCCGGCCACCAGGGCGCGATGGACTTCGCCGAGCAGCTGCGCCGGATCGTCGAGCGGGAGCCCTTCCTCTTCGAGGAGGACACCATCCCGCTGACCATCAGCGTCGGGGTGGCGACGATCCAGGGCGGCACCCAGGTTGACACCGCGCAGTTCATCAAGATGGCTGACGACAACCTCTACCGGGCGAAGCGCGGCGGCCGCAACCGCGTGGTGGGCTGAGGCCGATGCGCAAGCTGGTCCACAGCTTCGAGGACGGCGCGATCTTCCTGCGCAACTACCACGTGGACGGTGCGCGCGAGGAGCTCTTCCTCCCCGGCCAGGTCACCTGCGCCGTGGGTGAGCTCCTCGACCTCGAGGTGCAGTTCAAGCACAGCGGCTATCGCTTCCTCACGCTGGCCCAGGTGCTGCTCAGGCGGCTCGCGGGCCGCGACCTGGTGGAGGTCGGCGCGCTGGTCGGGCTCGCCGGGCCTCCGAACCGCAAGCTGATGGTGGCGCACGCGCGCGGCGAGCCGATCACCTACCACGAGCGGGAGGCGGAGCGCCTGCCGGTCCACTTCCCGGTGACCGTCGTCCACCGGCGCGAGCGCGGGGTGGCGGAGGCGGTTGACTACAGCCCCGGCGGCGTCCAGATCCTCGGAGGGCCGCCGGCGCTCGCGGTCGGGGACGCCGTGCAGCTCAGGCTCCACCCGGTGGGCTCGCTGCTCGGGCTGGGGCTGCTCGGGCAGATCGTCTGGGTACAGCGGCTCCCGGAGCTCGCCTACGGCGTCAAGCTGCGGCCGACCGGCAGCCGCATCCGCCGGCGCCTCGAGCGGCTCTACGAGCGACTGCTCGCGCGCGGGATCGGCTAGATGACCGAGCGCGGTCCTCGGCCATGCGACAAGCTTCGAACGGAGAATGAGGCGGCGCGTGGGGCGCCGCGGGAGGGGCCAAGGCCCCGCCCCGGGTGCCCGCAGCGGGCGCAGCGGTCGTGGTTCGCAGTGCATCTGCCCGCGAGGACACGCGGGGTGGGGAGGGCGCCGCGGTACCATCCCGGAGCGTCCCGAAGGGACGCGAGGACCGGCGCCCCGCGAGCGGGGGTCCCCGCGCGCCGCCAGTCACCGGATTGACAGAGGAGGCAGGCGTGCAGCGCCTCGAGAACCTCGACATCGCCGGCATCTTCGGCGAGATGGCAGACATCCTCGAGCTGAAGGACGGCAACCCCTACCGCATCCGCTCCTTCCGCCGCGTCGCGCAGGTGATCACCACGCTGCCCGAGCATGTCTCGGCGATGCTCGCGGCGGGCACGCTGGCCAAGGTCCCCGGCGTCGGCGAGGGGACGCTGGCGCGGATCAGCGAGCTCCTCGAGACGGGCACCTGCAAGGAGCACCAGGAGCTCCGCGCCACGCTGCCGCCCGGGCTGCTCGAGCTCCTGCGCCTGGAGGGGATGGGGCCGAAGACGGTCAAGCTGGTCCACGTCGAGCTCGGCATCGGCTCCATCGACGAGCTGCAGGCCGCCGCCACCGCCGGCCACCTGGCCAAGCTCCCGCGCATGGGCGAGAAGTCGCAGGCCAAGCTGCTGAAGGCGATCGAGGCCTACCGGCGGCACTCGGGCCGCGTGCTCCTCGGCAAGGCGCTGCCGCAGGGCCTCGCGCTCCTCGGCACTGGCCAGGAGGCGGTAGAGCGCGAAGACATTGCAGCGCTCCGGGTCCTTCGGGGCCTCCATCGGCGTCGAGTCGGTGACGATCCGCATGATCTTCTGGCGCGTCGCCTTCGGCTCGCCGAACAGCTCGATCGTGTTGTCGTAGCTCTTCGACATCTTCTGGCCGTCCAGGCCCGGAATCACCGCGACGTCCTCGCGGATCATCGCCTCGGGCACCACCAGGATCTCGCCGTAGGCGTTGTTGAAGCGTATCGCCAGGTCGCGGGTGACCTCGAGGTGCTGCTTCTGGTCCTTGCCCACCGGCACCAGGTGCGAGCCGTAGATCAGGA
>JAKLHH010000130.1 GCA_022710245.1 Myxococcota bacterium | reverse complement strand
CGGTGGGCGGGGTCATCGGCACCATGCACCACCTCTACTTCAGCGGCGCCCCGGCGGTGCACATGGCCCTCGGCGCGTTCTTCTCGGCGATGGAGGTGATCCCGCTCGTCCTCCTCAGCTTCGAGGCCTGGCGCTTCATGCGGCTCGGCGCGCGCGAGCAGGGCTCGGTGCTCGGCGCCTCGAGCTCCGACTTCCCGCACAAGTGGGCGGTGATGTTCCTCATCGCGGTGGGCTTCTGGAACTTCCTCGGCGCCGGGGTGTTCGGCTTCCTGATCAACCTGCCCATCGTCAGCTATCACGAGATCGGCACGCAGTTCACCGCCAACCACGGCCACGGCGCCATGATGGGCGTCTACGGCATGCTCGCGATCGGCTTCTTCATCTTCGTCGCGCGCTACTTCATCCCGCCCGATCGCGCCAGCGAGCGGGCCATGCGGCTCTCCTTCTGGAGCCTCAACCTCGGGCTCGCGCTGATGCTCTTCGTCAACCTGGTGCCGATCGGGGTCCTGCAGGTCAGCGACGCCTACCAGCATGGCTACTGGCACGCGCGTGAGCCGGAGTTCTTCGCGCAGCCGCTGGTGCGCGTCTTCGAGTGGCTGCGCCTGCCCGGCGACGTCCTCTTCATCGCTGGCGGGATCCTGCCGGTCGTCTACCTGGCGCTGCGCATGGTGGCCCAGCGCGGGCGCTACGCGCGCCTGCCGCCGGAGGCGCCCGCCGAGGACTTCACCCAGGTCCGCCTCGATTGACCGCACAGGTTGGCCTCGATTGACGGCCCAGGATCGCCTCGATTGACCGCCGCCCAGGATCGCCTCGATTGACGGCCCAGGTCCGCCTCGATTGTCGCGGCGCCGCCGGTCGGGCGGTCGGGCGAAGCTGCCGCGACCAACAATTGACCGCCCAGGTCTGCCTGGTCTGCCTCGATTGACCGCGGGCGCGCCCTTGTCATGCTTACCGCCGGAGAGCCTCGATTGACCGCGGGCGCGCCCTTGTCATGCTTACCGCCGGAGAGCCGCCGCGGCGCGGCTCGAGGAGGTGGAGCATGAGAGCGGCCTTCATCCGTCGCACCGGAACCCCCGCGGAGATCATGATCGGCGAGCTGCCTCCGCCGGAGCCGGGGCCCGGGCAGGTGCTCGTGCGGGTCAGGGCGACGACCGTGAACCCCATCGACACCTACGTGCGAGCGGGGCTCGTCCCGTTCCGGCTGCCGCGCCCGTTCATCCCCGGCTGTGACCTGGCGGGCGTCGTCGAGCAGGTGGGACCGGGCGCCGAGCGGTTCCACCCCGGCGATCGCGTCTGGGGCTCGAACCAGGGGCTGATGGGGCGCAACGGCGCCAGCGCCGAGCTGGTCGCGGCCGACGAGCAGTGGCTCTACCCGACGCCGGAGGGCGTCTATGACGAGGAGATCGCGGCGATCGCCCTCACCGGCATCACCGCTCACCTCGGGCTCTTCCGCGACGGGCAGCTGCGCGCCGGAGAGACGGTCTTCGTCAGCGGCGGCAGCGGCGGCGTCGGCTCGATGGTGGTGCAGCTCGCCAAGATCGCCGGCGCGCGCGTGATCACCACCGCCGGCGACGACGCGCGGCTGCGCAAGTGCCGCGAGCTCGGCGCCGACCACGTCATCCTCTACCACGAGCAGGCGCTCGCCCCCGCGCTCCGCGAGCTGGCGCCGGGCGGGGTCGACCTCTGGTTCGAGACCCGCCGCGACCCCGACTTCATGAGCGCGGTGCCGCTGCTGACGCCACGCGGGCGGATGATCGTGGTGGCCGGGCGCGAGGCGACGCCACCGTTCCCGGTGGGGCCGTTCTACACGCGGGACTGCAAGCTGCTCGGGTTCGCGATGTTCAACGCCAGCGCCGACGAGCAGCGCGAGGCCGCCGGGGAGCTCGGCCGCTGGCTCGCCGAGCACCGCCTGCGCGCGAACATCGATCGCATCCTCCCGCTCGAGGAGCTCGCGGCCGCGCATCGGCTGCAGGAGGAGAGCACGATCGGCGGCAGCGGCGCGCTCGCCGGCAAGATCGTGATCAAGATCGCCTGAGCTCCGGCGCGCGGGCGCCGGTGAGCGGGGCGGGGTCAGCCGCGATCGAGCTCGGGCAGCGCGGGGGTTCGCCTGAAGCGGTCAGCCGCGATCGAGCTCGGGCAGCGGGGGTTCGCCTGAAGCGGTCAGCCGCGATCGAGCTCGGGCAGCGCGGGGGTTCGCCTGAAGCGGTCAGCCGCGATCGAGCTCGGGCAGCTCGTCGGGGTTCGCCTGAAGCGGTCAGCCGCGATCGAGCTCGGGCAGCTCGTCGGGGATCGCCTGAAGCGGTCAGCCGCGATCGAGCTCGGGCAGCTCGTCGGGGATCGGGATCGAGAGCTCGACCAGCCCCGCGAGCGCGCCGTCCTGGTACCAGGGGAGGTGGTGGATGATCTTGCGCTGGCCCGCCTTGCGGATGGTCGCCATCGCCCCCCCGCGTCCTGTTCGCCTTCTGGTATCTTGCCCTTCGTCGGGCGCTCGCCATCGCTTGGAGGAGCCGCAGTGGAACCTATCGACTGGACCCGCTACCGCAAGATCGTCTTCCTCACCGGCGCGGGCGTGTCGGTGGCGTCCGGGCTGCGCGCGTTTCGTGGGCCTGGCGGCCTGTGGGAAGAGCGCGACCTGGTGGAGCTGAGCGACGCCGCCGCGCTGGCCAGAGACCCCGAGGGGGTGTGGCGCCTCTTCGGCGAGCTGCGCCCCCTCGCCCTGGCCGCGCGGCCCAACGCAGCGCACCGCGCGCTCCGAGAGGTCGAGCGCCTCATCGCGCCCGGCGCGCAGTGCACGGTCATCACCCAGAACGTCGACGGCCTTCACCAGCGCGCCGGGAGCACGGGAGTGATCGAGCTCCACGGCTCCCTGTTTCGCACCCGGTGCTCGAGCTCCGGCTGTGACCTGGAGGCCTATCCCGACGGGGAGGCTCACGCGAGCTCGGTGCCTCGCTGCCCGCGCTGCGGCGCCGTCGCCCGGCCCGATGTCGTCCTCTTCAACGAGGCGCTGCCGGTCGACGCGGAGTGGGCGGCCAAGAAGGCCCTGCGAGACTGCGACCTCTTCATCGCGGCGGGCACCTCGGGCACGGTCTGGCCCGCGGCGAGCTTCGTGGGCTCCGCCGAGTATGAGGGGGCGCGCACGATCCTCGTCAACCTGGAGCCCATGCGTCCTCGGAACCCGCACTTCCACGAGGAGGTCCTCGGCAAGGCCGAGGAGGTGCTCCCGCGGCTGCTCGGCGTCGAGGTGTGATCCTCGAGCCAGTCGCTCGAGGGGCGCGCTGGCGGGATCCGCCCGGCTGATCGCGCTGCGCACCGGCTGCAGGAGGAGAGCACGATGGGCGCCCAGCGCGCTCGCCGGCAAGATCGTGATCAAGATCGCCCGAGCTCCGGCGCGCGGGGCGCGGTGAGCGGTGTGGTCAGCCGCGATCGAGCTCGGGCGGCTCCTCGGGGATCGCCCGAAGCGGTCAGCCGCGATCGGTCAGCCGCGATCGAACTCGGGCAGCTCGTCGGGGATCGGGATCGAGAGCTCGACCAGCCCCGCCAGGGCGCCGTCCTGGTACCAGGGGAGCTGGTGGATGATCTTGCGCTGGCCCGCCTTGCGGATGGTGTAGTGGTTCGGGCGCCCGCTGACGAGGAGCTCCTCGAGGATGGCGCGCGCTCGGGGCGGGTGGCAGTCCTGCAGCTTGCGCCCGATCAGCGCCGCGCCGCCGTCCGCGGCGAAGGTCGCCTGGGCGCGATCGTTCATCGCCAGGATGGTCCCGGTCGCGTCGCAGACGGTGATCGCCGCGGGGAGCTCCCGCGTCCACTCGCTCGCTCGGCTGCTCATCTGCATGCCTCCGTACGGTCGCGGGCGGGACTATAGCAGGGCCGCCGGGCCTCTCGTGAGCGGCGTCTCATGCGGAGACCCCGGGCGTCCTCGAGGGGAAGGATCCCCTGAAGGTTCCCCTGAAGTAGCTCCGACCCTGGCGACGAAGGTCGACGCTACTTCAGGGGAGGCGACGCGTCCGCGCTGGTCCTCGACGAGAGGGCCGTCCGGGTCGACGAGGACTCCAGTGATTGCCGTTGCGCCGCGACCCCGCCTCGCGCTAACGATGAGCCGGAGGGCCCATGTCCACTGGCATCACCCACTCAACGCTGGCGGCGCTGGCGCTGGCGTTCGCGCTGGCGGCGCTGACCGCCTGCACGTCCTCCTCGCCGGCCACGGCCGACGGCCCTCTCCTCGACCGCGGCGGGACGGAGCGGGTCGCGACCGAGCAGCGCGCCGCTGACCTCACCACGCGCGAGGCCCCGCGGCCCGACGCGCTCCTCGTCGACGGCTACTGCGAGGCCCTGGTGGAGCCCTTCTGCGCGTTCTACCTCCGCTGCGGCCGCATGGCGGTCACCACCCAGGTCGAGTGCCGGACCGCGTTCCTGGAGACCTGCAACGCCCGCTACGAGCGCCAGTACGCGGCGCTCGCCGCCGCCGGCCTCCTCGAGCTCTCGCCGGCCGGGGTGCAGGCCTGCGCGGCGCACCTGGCGACCGTCCCCTGCGACCAGCAGCCGCGGGACCTCGACGGGCCCTGCCGCGGGATCTGGATCGGCCGCCAGGGCACCGGCGAGCCCTGCGGCCTCGACGTCGAGAGCTTCGTCTGCGACCCGACGAGCGAGTGCGTGCTGACGCTCAGCCTCTGCGGCACCTGCCGCACGCTCCTCGCGAGCGGCGCGAGCTGCCCGAGCGGCGAGGCCACCTGCGGCACCGCGGCGAGCTGCGTCGGCGGCACGTGCCAGCCGCGCGGCAAGGCCGGCGAGGCCTGCGACAGCAACACGCCCTGCGTGGTCGGGGCCAAGTGCGCGAGCGGCACATGCCAGGCTCCGGCGACGGTGAAGCTCGGCGAGGCCTGCGACGCCGACCACCGCTGCCCCTACCTCACCACCTGCGTCGGCGGCAAGTGCCAGAAGAACGCGCGCCTCGACGAGAGCTGCGACGCGCAGACGCGCTTTGACGGCGGCTGGTGCGACGGCGGGACCTGCCGGCCGCTGCTCGACAAGGGCGCTCCCTGCTCGCAGGCCGCGGCCTGCCTCTCGGGGCGCTGCGCGGGCGGGAGCTGCGGCGGGCTCCCGGGGCCCTGCCTCGCGCCGTGAGGGGGCCGCGGTGACCGTGCGCGCAGGCTCGCTCCGCCGCTGGCTGGCAGGCGGCGGGCTCGCGCTGGCGCTCGGCGCGCTCCTCCTCCTCTATCACGACGTCGATCTCAACCTCGCCGACGAGGGGATCCCTCTCGCGCAGACGCTGGCGCTGGAGCGAGACGCGGTGACCGGAGCGAGCGCGGCGCCGCTCCTGCACCGGAACCTCGCCACCCTCGAGCTCTGGGCCTTCCACCTCGGTGGCCGCACGGACGTGCGCTCGGCGCGGCTCCTCTGGCTCGGCGTCCGCGTCCTCCTCGGGCTGACGCTCTTCGCCCTCGCGACGCGGCTCCTCCCGCTCCCTCTCGCGCTCCTCGTCGGAGCGCTCGCCGCGCTGATCGCCGGCCCCTGGCACAAGAGCTGGTACGCGCTCGGGCTCGGGCTCACGCTCGCGGCCGTGGGAGGGGGTGACCCGGCGCGGCGCTGGCTGCGGCTGGCGCTGGTCGGGCTCCTGGCCGGCGTGCTCTTCAGCCTCTACCCGCCGGGGCTCGGGCCGGCCGCGGTCGCGCCGGCCGTCGCCTGGCTGCTCCTCGAGCCCTTCCTGCTGCACGAGCCCCGCGCCCTGCGTCGCTCCGTGACAGCCCTGCTCGTCCTGCCCCCGCTCGCGATCGCGGGGGCGATCCTCCTCGCGGCCACGAACGGCCTGGCGCTGATCGCGCTTCGCGGCGCGCCAGCCGCGACGCTCCTCGCGGCGCCGCGCGCGGTGCTCGGCTCGATCTCCCTCGAGGGTGTCCGCCTCCTCCTCGGCGCGGCGGGCGGCTACGCGAGCCAGGCCCGCCTCCCGCTCTCGTCGCTCTTCGAGCCTGGCGCGCTCGGGTGGGTGCCCGGCCTCGTCTTCCTGCTGCAGCCCGCGGTGATCGTGGCGGCGGCGCTCCTCGCTCGCGCCCGGGCCCACGCCGGCGAGCCGCGCGCGGCGATCCTGATCGGCTTCACCGCGGCGCTGGCGGCGGCGAGCTTCGGCAAGACGCTGCTCCGCCCCGACCTCTTCCACGTCACGCAGGGGAGCGCACCAGGCGCGCTGCTCATGCTGCTCCTCCTCTGGCGAGGCGCCCTCGGGCTGCGCGGCCGCTGGAGCTCGCTGCGGCTGCCCGTCCGCGCTGCCGGCGCGCTCGGGCTCGCGTTCGCCGCCGCGCTCTTCCCCGTCGGCACCAGCGCGGCGGTGCTCTCCTCGCCGGCGCAGTGGGCGGCCGGCCCCGGCAGCCTCGCGCTCGCCGGCCGGCGCCTGCAGCTCCCGCGCGGGGGCGTGCGGCTGCCAGCCGGGCGCGCGGAGACCCTCGAGCAGCTGGTGGCGAGGGTCCGCGCCTGGAGCGGCGAGGCCGACCCGATCTTCGCGCTCCCCTTCTGCCCGGCGCTCTACTTCCTGGCCGGGCGGCGCTGCGCCGTCGAGGACGCGCGCTTCCCCTACGGGCTCCTGGTGCTGACGCCGGGGCTCGGCCTGCACCGCGGCGACGTCGATGGCCACCTCGCGGGGGAGCTCGAGCGGCAGGGGGTCAAGGTGGTCGTCCGCTGCCCCGAGCTCGACCCGCGCCTGCCGGCCTGGCCGCGCCTCCCGCGCACGCGCGCGCTCCTCGAGGAGCGCTACCAGGCCGCGTGGTCGCAGGGCGGCTTCGTCATCCTCCGCAGGCGGTGAGCGATCATCCGTGCGCCGAAAGAGGGTGGAGGGCCTGCGCTCCCGCGAGTAAGCTCCTGCGACCGCCCCCGCGGCGGAGATCGGAGGCTCCATGTCCGGGCTGAGACTGCTCCCCGCCGCGCTCGCCGCGCTCCTCGCGGTGCCCGCGGCCGCGCCGGCCGCGCCGGCCGGGGGTGAGGCCGGCGACATCCGCGAGCTGAAGCTGAAGGACTGGAAGCCGCGCTCGATGCTGGTCACCAGGACGAGCAACGTCGAGCGGCCCGCCTTCCCGGTGATCGACGTCCACAACCACCTCGGCGAGACGCGCGACGTGGCGAAGGTGGTGAAGGCGCTCGACGCCGCCGGCGTCCGCGCGGTGGTGAACCTCGACGGCGGCTGGGGCGCGGAGCTGCGCCAGGAGCTGCAGCGCTTCGACCAGGCGCACCCGGGGCGCTTCCTCACCTTCGCGCTCGTCGACTTCCGCGGCATCGACGACCCGGGCTGGACCGCGCGGCGCGTGCGCCAGCTCGAGGAGGACTTCAAGGCGGGCGCGAAGGGGCTGAAGATCCACAAGTCGCTCGGGCTCGGCGTCCGCGGCAAGAGCGGCAAGCTGGTGCGCGTCGACGATCCCAGGCTCGACCCGATCTGGGAGCTCTGCGGCAAGCACCGCCGGCCGGTGATGATCCACACCGCCGACCCGGCCGCGTTCTTCACCGCGCTCGACCGCTTCAACGAGCGCTGGCACGAGCTCAACGCGAACCGGGGCTGGCTCTTCCACGGCAAGGACTACCCGACGCAGAAGGAGCTCCTCGCGCAGCTGCACCGCGTGGTCGGCAAGCACCCGCGCACGACCTTCATCGGCGCCCACGTCGGCGGCGACGCCGAGGACCTGGCCGACGTCGCTCGCTGGCTCGACAAGCAGCCGAACTTCTTCATCGACATCGACGCGCGCATCAACGAGCTGGGGCGCCAGCCCTACAGCGCGCGGCGCTTCCTGATCAAGTATCAGGACCGCGTGATGTTCGGCACCGACACCTTCCCGAGCGCCGAGATGTACCGCCTCTACTACCGCTTCCTCGAGACCGACGACGAGTACTGGGACACGGCGACCAGCCACCACCGCCAGGGCTTCTGGATGGTCTACAGCCTCTTCCTGCCGAAGGAGGTCCTGCGCAAGCTCTACCAGGACAACGCCGCGCGGCTCCTCGGCCTGCCGCCCAGGAGGTAGTCTAAGGCGCCTTCCTCGCCGTGAAGGCGAGCGGGCAAGGGGCAAGGCCCCTTTCAACGAGTGCGGATCTGGTGCGCGACGCATCAGGTTTGAGACGTTGGGGGCTCGCGCCGGCGGCAACTTGCCGTTCATGACCGTAAGGGTAGTACGCGACCACCGTTTCGGGCATGAATGGCAACAAAAACCCGAACGCACTTGCCATTTTGCACCGAAACGGATATAATTAGTATCCGTTGGAGGACGAAACGGCAAGTGCCATGAAACCGCTCGACTACTTCGCCACGCACCCGGTCTTCCGGTTGGAGGACTTCGCCGCCGCGCACCAGGCAGGGGACAGGCTCAGGCCGAGCTCGAGCCTCGCGATCGTGAAGCAGCACGTGCGCGCGGGGAACCTGCTGCGCGTCCGTCGAGGCGTCTACGCGGTCGTCCCGCGCGGGCAGACGCCCGATAGCCTCGTCGTCGATCCCTACGTCCTGGCCACCAACTCCACGCCAGATGCCGTGGTTGCCTACCACGGCGCGCTGCAGTTCCACGGCAAGGCGCACTCGCTCACCCGGCGAGTGCCGTTTCTCACCGCGACCACGGCGAGGGCCTTCGACTTCCGAGGGACGGAGTTCGTCCCTGTCCCCGTTCCGCCGCCCCTGCGCACACTCCCCCATCTCGGAGGTGGCGTGGTGGAGAAGACGCGTGACGGTGCCTCCGTCAAGGTGACCACCCTGGAGCGCACGCTCGTCGACGTGCTCGACGCGCCCCGGCACGGTGGCGGCTGGGAGGAGATCTGGCGCTCGCTCGAGTCGGTCGAGTTCTTCGACCTCGACGCGGTCATCGAGTACGCGTTCAAGCTGACCTCGGCCGTGACGGTGGCCAAGGTCGGCTTCTACCTGGAGCAGCACCGTGAGGCGCTGATGGTCGAGGACCAACATCTGGAGCGCTTGCGTGAGCGCGCCCCCAAGCGTCCGATGTACCTGGAGCGCGGCAAGCGCGAACCGGGCAAGCTCCTTTCGCGCTGGAACCTCGTGGTCCCGGAGCGCGTCCTCAACCGCAGTTGGGCAGAGGTCACATGAACCTGACTCCGCAAGCGATGGCGAAGGAGGTCGCGGCGACGGGCTTCGGCGCCGAGCCACTGGAGAAGGTCTTCCGATTGATGGCCCTGCTCGACGCCCTTGGCAGCCACCCGTTCCTGAAGCCCCGGATCGCGCTCAAGGGCGGCACGGCGCTGAACCTCTTCCACTTCGAGGTGCCGCGCCTCTCGGTGGATATCGACCTGAACTACATCGGCGCCGTCGAGCGCGAGACGATGCTCGCAGAGAAGCCGAAGGTCGAGCAGGCGGTGCAGGCCGTGTGCTCGCGCGAGGGGCTGTCCATCAAGCGCGTCCCGACCGACCACGCCGGCGGCAAGTGGCGGCTGACCTACGTCGGGACGAAGGGCTCCCCAGGGAACCTCGAGCTGGACGTCAACTTCATGCTGCGGACGCCGCTGTGGCCCTGCGTGACGAAGGAATGCCATCCGGTAGGTTCGCTGCGCACGGCGCCTGTTCGCGTGCTGGACCTGCACGAGCTGACCGCCGGCAAGCTGGCGGCGCTCCTTGCCCGCAGCGCGAGCCGCGATGTGTTCGACGCGCACGCGCTGCTCGTCACCCCCGGCCTCGACACCACCAAGCTCCGTCTCGGCTTCGTCGTCTACGGCGGCATCAACCGCAAGGACTGGCGCACCATCTCGACCACCGACGTCACAGCCGATACCAACGAGGTGCAGATGGAGCTGGTCCCCATGCTGCGGGCTGACATCGCTCCGGCCAAGCGCGATGTCGCCGCCTGGGCCGAGAAACTCGTCGCGGAGTGCCGCGAGCGGCTCTCGCTGGTGCTCCCGCTCAGCGAGCAGGAGCTGGAGTTCCTGCGGCGCCTCAACGACCGGGGCGAGATCGCCCCGGAGCTGCTCACGACCGACCCGGCCATGCAGGCCATGATCCGCGAGCACCCCGGCCTCAAGTGGAAGTCCTTGAACGTCCGCAAGCACCACGGCCTCGACGGTGCGGGCGGCGTGGACGAACCCGTCTGACGGTCGCCCTGTCCCCGACCTGACCTTGGCAGGCTTTGCCACACGGGGCGACCCGGAGTCGCCTCTGCGTTGGACGTGCAAGAGCACGTCAGTGTTGGCCGAGGAACTGGTGGCGCTAAGGCACGATGGTCGAGTTGACCGGGGCCGGGAAGCTCGCGTTGGTGGAGATCCCCGGCGCCGCCTGCCAGACGCCGTTGCCCTTGTTGCCGCTCAGCGTCGAGTCGCGGATGGTGAGCGTGCCCTTCTTGCTCGCGTCGTTGCTGGTGAAGAAGATCGCCGCGCCGAACTCGTTCGCCGTGTTGTTCGTGACGGTGGCGCCGCAGAGCGTGACGTCGACGCCGACGCCGTCGCTGTAGATGGCGCCGCCGTTGCCGCCCGAGCCGATCTGGTTCTGGCCGTTGTTGATGCAGGAGCACTTGGTCGGGTCGTTGTTGTTGGCGCCGGTGCCGATCGCTTTGTTGCCGTCGAAGAGGCTGTTGTAGATGCTGTCCTTGGCGAAGAGCGTCCCCACCGCGCCGGCGTTGCTGCCCTGGTTGTTCTTGAAGACGCTGCCCGCGATGACCAGCGGCTGCGCGCCCACCACGTAGATGGCGCCGCCGCCCGTGTCGGGGCCGAGCGGCGCGGCCTGGTTGCCGGTGAAGGTGCAGCTGATCACGTGGAGCGTGCCGTCGCGCATGGTGACCGCCCCGCCCTCGCCGTCGTTCCAGCCCTGGGAGCAGGGCGCCGGGCAGACCGGGATGGCCTCGGTGGGGACGGCCTTGCCGTTCACCAGCGAGAGCCGCTGCAGCGTCAGCACGTGCTTGTTGGTCATCCAGCCGGGGCTGTTCCAGCGCAGGATGCGCACCGCGCCGCCGCCGTCGAGGGTGACCAGGCCGCCGCCGTCGAGGACGGTGTCGCGGTCGGTGGGGAGCTCGAGGGTGGCGGTGAGCTTGATGGTGGCGGGAGCGGCGCCGCACTTGAAGGTGATGACGCCGCCCTGGGCGATCGCCGCGACGAGCGCGGCCTGCGTGCAGCTCGCCGCCGTGCCGGTCCCCACCACCGTCTTCGGCGTCGAGGTGTTGACGAGCTGGGCCTCGGCGGGCAGCGCCTGCGTGCAGCACTTGCTCCCGCAGGGCAGGCCGCCGCTGTCCGGCGCGGGCTTGGGCGCGTCGGGCTTGGGCGCGTCCGCGGTGGGCTTGGGCGCGTCCGCGGTGGGCTTGGGCGCGTCTTTCTTCGCGGCGTCGCCCTTCGGCTTTGGGCCG
>JAKLHH010000013.1 GCA_022710245.1 Myxococcota bacterium | reverse complement strand
CTCCTCCCCACCACCCCCTCCCCTCTACGACGGCGGCGAGTGTCCCCTTCGGGAGAAACAGATCACGTGAAGCGACAACTATGCTGACACCGGGGGCAAGAGCAAGAGATGTACCGACGGCCATTGCGCAGTCGGTCTCCGAAGTGACCTTCAATGGCCTCTGCGGGCTGGGTTGGCCCGGCAGCGCTGCATGCGTTCCTGGCACCGGGCTGGCGGCCCAGACGGCCGCGAACATTCCCTCAGCCCTGGGTGTGGTTTCACCCAGCCTGGCCCGGCCTGCACCCCGACCTTGCCCCTGAGGCTGAACCGGTCATGCTTCAGGGCCATCGTCGTTGCACACTGCATGATGCGTCTTGCAGTTCGCCCGCTCGACCATCGGTGGAGGCGCGAGTGGCGTGGGCCGCCAACTTCGTCTAGGTTGGGGGCCATGCGAAGCCTCACCTCCCGGCACCCGCTCTCGCTGGCCGCGATCGTCCGGCGCGGGCTCCTCTTGCTCGCCCTGCCAGCGCTCTCCGGCTCCGCGCTGGCCGCGCCAGCCGCCAGCGGCGGCCACCACCCCGTCTTCTCCCTCGCCGACAACCGCCTCCTGGCCCACCTGATCCGCGACGGCGGCCTGTTCGTGCCCCTCGGTCACCCGGGCGCAGCCAAGTACGTCAACTTCGGCCGGCCCTGGAGCACCCTGAAGCTCTCGGCGAAGGAGGACGGACGGCCCGTGGCGCGGGCCATCCGCAACCTCACCTGGCTGCGCGTGCCCCTCACCAGGGAGCAGGCCAGGGCGAGCGTGCTCAGCCTGAGCCTGAAGAGCCCGGTCGGGGGCGACCTGCAGATCAAGATCAACGAGGTCGACCTCAAGCCCACCCGCCTGAGCGCGGGCTGGCAGATCGTCGTCGTGCCCATCCCCGACGGCGCGCTCGCCTCCGGCGAGAACCGCCTGCAGCTCCGCCACGCCGCGAGCCGCAAGGTCGGCGGCGAGAAGACCTGGGGGGCGCTCGAGTGGCTCCACCTCGGCGAGCGAGCGCTCGGCTCGCCTGGCCTGCTCGGACCGGCGCGCCAGCGGAGGCTGCTCCTGCCCCGGGGCGGCGGTCTCGCCTACTACGTGCACCCCTACCGCGGCGCGCGGCTGCGCCTCCGCTACCCGGCCGCCGGCTGCGACCTGCGCGTCCGGCTGACCTCGGGTCAGGGAGGCAAGCCCTTCGAGGTGGTCCGCCGCGACGCGGGCAAGCGGGCCGGAGAGGTGGTGGAGACCGTCGTCGAGCTGGGCCCCATCGCCGAGCGCGTTGGCCGGCTCGAGCTCACCGCGCAGGGCGGCGGGTGCAAGGAGCTCGAGCTCCACGACGCGATGGTGGTGATGCCCGGCCCGGCGCCCAGCGTGAAGCGCGGCAAGCCGCCCAGGAACATCGTCTTCTGGATGATGGATAACGCCCGCGGCGATCGCTTCAAGCTCTACAACCCCTCCACCCGCGTGCAGACGCCGGTCATCACGGAGCTCGGACGGACGGGGACGCTCTTCTCGAGGGTCTACGTCCAGGGCAACGAGTCGCGCATAAGCCACGCCTCCATCTGGACCGGCGCCTACCCGCAGCAGGCGGGCTTCCTCGCGCCCAAGGCCAAGCTCGACCCGGCCTGGGTCACCCTGCCCGAGGCGCTGCAGAAGGCCGGCCTCTACACCGCGGGCTGGCTCGCCAACGGCTTCGTGGCCAGGGGCTGGGGCTTCGGCGAGGGCTGGAACATCTTCAAGAACTACATCCACGACGAGGCGGACGTGCCGACTCCGAGCCCGCTCTCGGCCGAGGGGCTGGCGGGCTACGCCATCCGCTTCCTCGCCAGGCCCCACAAGGATCGCCTGTTCCTCTATCTCGGCACCATCGACTCGCACGTCTCCTGGCGCGGGCGGCAGCCCTGGCTGAAGCAGTACTACCCGGAGCCCTACAACGGGGTCTTCCGCAAGGACGTGCCCGGCCTCGTCTGGGTGAAGATCGCGACCCGCGAGCGCGACGTCACTCCCGAGGAGAAGAAGCGCGTCCTCGCCATCTACGACAGCACGGTCTCCTATAACGACCAGGCCCTGGGCAAGCTCCTCGCCGCCCTGAAGGAGAAGAACCTCCGCGACGAGACGCTGATCGTGGTCACGGCCGATCACGGCGAGGAGCTCTGGGACCACGGTCGCGCCGGGCACGGCAGCACGATCCGGCAGGAGCTGGTCGCCGTGCCGCTGCTCATCCACTACCCGCCGCTCTTCGGCAAGGGGGTCGTGGTGAAGCAAGGCGTGGACACGCTCAGCATCATGCCCACGCTCCTCGACGCGCTCGGCGTCCCGATCCCCGAGACGGTGCAGGGCGAGTCGCTGCTGCCCCTCGCGCAGGGAGTCGGCGCCGGCTACCCGCGCCCGTCGATCGCCAGCCAGTACGAGCTGGCCCACGCCATCCGCCTCGAGCGCTGGAAGCTCCGCGTCGGCCATGTCGGCCGGACGGAGCTCTACGACGTGGAGTCGAAGCAGGCCGAGCACCAGGAGCTGTCGAAGAGCCGGCCCACCGAGGTGCGCTGGCTGACCGACGCCCTCTCCACCTGGCTCACCTACCAGGATCGCTGGCGCTCCACGCGCTGGGGGGTCGCCTCCAACCACAGCGCGGCGCTGGCCGAGGACCTGGAGTCCGGCACCGGGCCGGGGCCGATCCGCGTCGGCCGCGTCAGCAAGGAGCCGCCGGGCAAGCTCAAGGAGCGGCGCCGCCCGTAGCGCGCGTCGACGGGCAGCGGCGCGAGCGGCACGACAAGCAGCACGAGCGGACTTGAACCGCCCGGTGGCTGGGCTACGCTGCCGCACTGGGAAGGAGCCGCGAGATGCAGCAGCGAAGACCGGGACGGATCGGCCTCGGAGCACTTCGTCGCCTGGTCCGCCTGGCCTCCGTCGCCGCGCTGTCGCTGATCCGGCCAGGGAGCCCGGCCCTCGCCGCTGAAGCGAAGCCCGACTTCGCCGCCAAGCTGCCTGCGCAGGTCGGCGCGTGGAAGAAGCCGGCCAGGCCGGCGCGCTACGACCGCAAGACCCTCCACGACTACATCGACGGCGGCGCGGAGCTCTACCTCGCCTTCGACTTCGTGGGCGCGATCACCCTCGAGTACTCCGCCGGCAAGGACGACACGATCAAGGTCGACCTCTTCGACATGGGCAGCCCGCGCGGAGCCTTCGGCGTCTTCGCCCACGGACGCGAGAGCGTCGCCTCGGAGGTCGGGCAGGGCTCGGACTACGTCGGCGGCCTGCTGACCTTCTGGAAGCACCGCTGGTTCGTCTCGGTGCTGGGCTACCCGGAGACCGAGAAGAAGCGCAAGGCGGTCCACCAGCTGGGACGGGCGATCGCCGCGCTCATCCCCGGCGCCGGCGCGCCGCCCGCCATCCTCGCCGCGCTGCCCAGGCCCGGGCTGGTCGCGGCCAGCGCCCGCACCTTCCACCACCACCTGCTGCAGAACGACTACGTCACCATCTCCCACGAGAACCCGCTCGGGATCGGCCCGAGGACGCAGGCCGTGCTCGCCCGCTACGTGCGGCAGGGCCAGCGGCACGTGCTGATGCTGGTCGACTACCCGACCGAGGACGACGCCGCGAAGGCCCAGCGCGGCTTCACGAAGAGCGTGCTCGGCGGCGCGGCCTCGGCGAGGAGAGACGACCGCTGGTCGGGGCTGAAGAGGAGCGGCAAGCGGCTCGTCCTCGCGCTCGACGCGCCCTCCAGGCAGGTCGTGAACCAGGTGCTCTCGGAGGTCCCATGAGCTCGAAGAACGGACTGACGCGCAGACAGTTCAACCTCTCCCTCTCCGCGCTCGGCGGCGCCGCGCTGCTCCCGGGTCGGGTCTTCGCCGCGGGCGGCGCCAGGGCGGGCGCCCCTGCCAGGACGAAGGTGGTCCTCGTTCGCGACGCGACGGTGCTCGACGAGAAGGGCAAGCCCAGGCAGGACGTCGTCCTGAAGATGCTCGACGACGCGGTGGCGGCGCTCACCGGCAAGAACGGCCTGAGCGCCTGGAGGACCTTCCTCAAGCCGAGCGACGTGGTCGGCATCAAGACCAACGTCTGGCAGTACCTCCCCACCACCGAGGCCGTGGACTCGGCGCTCAGGCAGCGCGTGCTGGACGTCGGCGTCAAGGCGAAGGACGTCGCCGTCGACGACCGCGGCGTCCTCGGCAACCCGGTGTTTCGCCGCGCCACCGCGCTGATCAACGCCCGGCCCATGCGAGCCCACGCCTGGTCCGGCGTGGGCTCGCTGATCAAGAACTACATCATGTTCTCGCCCGACCCCGCGTCCTACCACCCGGACTCGTGCGCCGACCTGGCCCGCGTCTGGAGCCTGCCCATCGTCAAGGGCAAGACGCGGCTGAACGTGCTGGTGATGCTGACGCCGCAGTTCCACGGCGTGGGGCCGCACAGCTTCAACCCGCGGTACGTCTGGAAGTACCACGGACTCGTCGTCGGCTTCGACCCGGTGGCGTGCGACTCGGTGGGCCTGCGCATCCTCGAGGCCAAGCGCCGGGCGTTCTTCGGCGACGCGCGACCACTGGCGCCGCCAGCCAAGCACATCGCGCTGGCAGACACGCGGCACCACCTGGGGACGGCGGATCCGGCGAAGATCGAGCTGGTACGCATCGGCTACGGCAAGGACTCTCTGATCTAGCCGAGCTCACGGCGCCCGCGATGCGAAGGGGTCACGGCGGGGGCGCGTCGCCCTCGACCACGAGGAGGTGAACGTTGTACTGCTTGGCGCTGAGGCGTCGCGACAGCGAGAGCGCGATGCGGCCGTCGGGTTGACGCCGCGGCTGTGGCTTCTCGACGTGTCCGAAGCTCCCGTCGATGACCCGCTGCTCCTCGCCGAACGTCCCGTCCTCGCGCATCCCGCGCCGGAAGACCTGCAGGTCCTTGATGTCCTCGGCGACGCGCAGGTAGTAGAGGTCGGCACCCGCGTCGGCCCGTGCGATCGGAAAGGCGTCGTGGACGTTGTCCCATTCGGGAGCGACGCGCGCCGGGGCCGACCAGGTCGCCCCGCCATCGCTCGAGCGCTGCACGTACGATCGCCACGCGGTGTACTTCGCGTCGGCGATCTGATGCGTCAGGACCAGGGCACCGTCGCGGGTCGTGCCGACGTGCGCGAGGACACCGGGCAGCGGCGCCGGCTGGGCGGCGGGGATCGGTCCTGCGTCGATCCCGTCCTCTGGCCTGCCGACCCCGAGGTAGGCGTCCTTCTGCGGGTCGACGAAGGCGAGGAGGATCTTGCCGTCCGCGAGGCCGAACACCTGGGGCCAGACGGGCACAGCGCTCGTGCCGCGGATGGTGACCGGCTCGCCGTCGGAGAAGCCTGACGCCTCGAGGAGGGAGCGAACGAGCCGCGGAGCCGACACGGCGTCCGGCCGAGCCACGTAGAAGAGCGTGCTGCGGCCACCGACGAGCCCGCCGGTCGCGGAGGCCGCCGGCGTCGGGTAGGTGGCGACGTGGCTCATCGACCTCGCATCCGTGCCGGCGAAGACGTCGAGCGACGGCGAGGCGAGGTCCTGGATCACGGCTGTCATGGCCGGCTGCGTGTCGCGCCAGAGCACGGCGCCAGGCATCCAGATCCCTGGTGTCGACACCAGCTCTGCCGAATCGGAGAGCGACGCCGCGGCGCAGGCGGCGCCGTGTCGGACGACGCAGCCGACGCTGCTCGCGGGGCTCCGCAGATCCGAGGCGTCGGGCGCCAGCGCCCGGGCGTCCGAGAGGTCAGCACCAGGAGACGAGAGATCAGTCGCAGGCGAGGGGCCGGCCCCCGAGCACGCGATCACGAGGTGCGCAGAGAGTGAAAGGACAGGCAAGAGGAAGAGTCGAATGGTGAGGTCGGTCATCAGCGTGCCTCGTCGAGAGTTCGAGGAAGTCTCCACCGTCGCCGTGTGAGCGAAGCCCATGCCAACCGCAGGAGCCAGGGTTCTTGCCGACTTGCGCGTCGTTCCAGGCGGCGGTCGATGGCGCGCCAGCACGGCTGACGGACGATCGTGCAAATCATGACACCATCCAGACGCGGGCTGGGGATGGCTCTTCTCGGCCACCGCCTCGGTCCGCTTCGCCTCAAACAACGCCCTCGAACTTCCTGTGCTCAGGACCAGACCTCGAAGACCCGCCGGCGCCGACATGGCCAGCCGAGCAGTCACCTCGGCGGGGACAGCACGGCGGCCTCGACGGCTCGCGCTGGCTCTGCGTGGAGATGGGGGCCAGCATCGGCGCCGCCGGCAAGCTCGAGCTCTGGGTCGATGACCAGGCTGTGGTCGGCTCCAAGACGCCGATCAACACCCTCGCCGCCGGAGGCTACAGCTCGATCAGCGTCGGCGCCCTGGACCTCCACAGCCAGGACCCCGCGCCGACCGTGATCTGGATCGACGACGTGGCCCTCGGTACCCAGCGCATCGGGTGCGGGGGCAGCTGACGTCGGAGCTCAGCACGACCCGGTCATCGGCTCGGTTCCGGGATGGCTCCCTCGCGCCCTGCCGCCGCATCGTGATGGTCGAGGCGCTCGCGGCCCTGACGCCGACGTACGCCTCGCCGTCCCCACGGGTGGCCGATTTGGATGTTTATACTTGCGCGAACCGTCCTTAACGACCAACCTTGCTCATGGCAGCGAGGAACCAGCTCACGGTAGGCCTTCCGGGAGACGCTCTGGAGGCGGCTTGCCTCGGCGTGCCGGGGCCCTGCGAGCGGTGTCAGGGACGAAACCGGTGCGTGGCCGCGAGCGAGGCGGCACGCGTCGAAGCCGACAGGCGCACCCGCGGCGCCTCGCTGCGGGCTTCGCTCTCTCGCTGCTCGGCGGTCGCCCGCACCGCCCTCGCGATGATGCTCCATGACAAGCTGAAGTTCCTGGGCACGGTGAGCGGCGTCCTCTTCGCCGTGCTGCTCTCCGTGCAGCAGCTCGGCGTGCTCTTCGGCCTGCTCTCGAAGAACACCATGTTCGTCGAGAACGCAGGCGCCGACATCTGGATAGCGCCCCCTGGCACCCGGCTCTTCCAGGCCGGGCAGACGCTCCCCGAGTCGATGCTGCAGCTCGCGCGAGGCACCCGGGGCGTGGCTCGCGCCGAGCCGCTCGTCCTCGGCGGCGGCGACCTGAGGAAGCCAGGAGGAGGCGCCGAGCCGATCACCATCGTGGGCACGCGGCTGCCGGCCCTCCTCGGAGGCCCCTGGAACCTGGTCGCCGGCAGCGCCGAGGCCCTGCGCGCACCGGACACGATGGTCTTCGAGGACTCGATGCGCGAGAAGTACGGCGGCATGAACCTCACCAGCGAGCGCGAGGTGAGCGGGCGTCGCGTGCGGGTGGGGGGCTTCACCTGGGGGCTGCAGCCCTTCGGGCCCGCGTACGCCTTCGCGGAGCTCGATCTGGCGCGCGCGCTGACCCGGGTCCCCGAGGACCGGATGAGCTTCATCCTGGTGCAGGTGGCCGACCCCGCGGGCGCGCGAGAGGTGGCGGCGGCGCTCCGCGCGGAGCTGCCCGGGGCCACGGTGCTCACGCGCGAGGAGTACCGGGCCTCGATCCAGCGCACGCTGCTCGGAGAGCAGCTCGGCATCAGCTTCGGCACCTCCACCTCCTTCGGCCTGCTGATCGGCTTCGTGATCGTCGCGCTCTCGATGTTCTCCACCGTGATCGACAACCAGCGTGAGCTCGGCACCCTCAAGGCCATCGGCTGGCGGAGCCGGGACCTCTCGGGCATGCTGCTGGTGCAGTCGGTGGTCTACGCTGCGGTGGGCTCGCTGGCCGGCCTCGGCCTGGTCACCTTCCTCGCCGAACGGATCCGTACCCCCGAGCTGGCCGTGATCATCCCCGGCCAGCTCATCGCCCTCGTCCCGCTGGTGATGGTCGTGGTCTGCGCGCTCGCCTCCACCCTCGCGCTGCGGAGGGTGCGGCGCCTCGATCCAGGACAGGTGTTCAGATGATCGCTCCCCCTACCGCGATCGAGGTGAGGGCGCTGGAGAAGACCTTCGGCGAAGGAGAGCTCGCCTACCACGCGCTGCGCGGCGTGGACCTGCAGGTCCGGCGTGGCGAGCTGGTCATGCTGGTGGGCCCGTCGGGGAGCGGCAAGACCACGCTCCTCTCGGCGATCGGAGCCGTGCTCGCCCCCAGCGCGGGCAGCGTGCGGGTCCTCGGTCGCGAGCTGACGGGGCTCGGGGCCAGCGAGCTGGCGGTGCTGCGGCGCGAGCAGATCGGGTTCATCTTCCAGGAGCAGAACCTGCTCCGCGCCCTCACCGCTCTCGAGAACGTCACCATGCCGCTCTGCATGCAGGGCTGGTCCAGAGCCCGCGCGACGGAGCGGGCCCGCGCGGTCCTCGAGCGGGTCGGCCTGGGTGACAAGCTCTCGCGCCTCCCCTCGCAGCTCTCCGGGGGCCAGCGAGCGCGCGTGGCGGTCGCGCGCGCCGTCGCGGGAGCGCCGCCGGTGATCCTCGCCGACGAGCCCACCGCCGCCCTCGACGCGGAGAGCGGGCTGGCCGTGACCGCGCTCCTCCGGGAGCTCAGCCGGGAGCAGAGCGCCACGGTGCTGATCGTCACCCACGATCCGCGGATCTTCCACCTCGCCGACCGCGTCGTGCGCATCGAGGACGGACAGATCGTCGAGGACAGGCGACAGACCAGAGAGACCCGAGAGACCACCCCTGACCACGGCAGCGCGCAGCCGCCCGGCCGTGTGGATGACGGAGGGCAAGCTCATGCGCACCGCGAGACGTAGTGGACGCTGGTGGTGGCTCCTGCTCGGCGCCGTGCTGCTCCTCTTCCTGGTGAGCATCGTCCGCACGGTGCGCTCTCCCTCGCCAGCGCTCGCGCGGGCCGCCGACGTCGCGCACGCCAGGCGGTCGGTCGCGCCGCGAAGCGGCGAGGACCTGCGCGGCCCGCAGCCTCCGGCCGGACGCATGGTCTCCGGCAACGGCGTGGTGGAGCCGGAGGGGGAGGTGGTGCGGGTGGCCGGCGCCGCACCGGGTCGGCTCCTGCGGCTCCCGGTTCGCGCCGGAGATCGCGTGTCAGCGGGCCAGCTCATGGCCCAGCTCGAGGACGCCGCCGAGCGAGCCGACCTCACGGCGGCCGAGGCCGAGCTGAGCCTGTCCCGGGCCGAGGCCGATCGCGTACGGCTGGGGAGCCGCGAGGAGGAGCGGCGCGCGGCCCGCGCCGCCGCGCAGCGCGCCGCCTCCCAGGCCGCTCTCTCGCGGGGGATCTTCGAGCGAACGCGGCGGCTCCACGGCACCGCCACGGTCTCGCTGGACCAGCTCGAGCGAGCCCGGCGAGCGGCAGAAGCCGACGAGCAGGCCCATCGCCAGGCCGAGGCCGAGCGAGATCGCGTGCTGGGCGGGGCGAGGGCCGAGGAGCGAAGGGCCGCGGAGGCTCGCGTGGCCGCGGCGCGCGCTCGCCTGGAGCGGGCGCGCGTGCTCGTCGCCCAGCGGCGGGTGGTGGCGCCGAGGGATGGCGAAGTGCTCAGGGTGAGCTACCGCGAGGGCGAGCACTACACCCCCGGGGAGGGCCAGCCCATCCTGGAGCTAGGGGACACCCGCAGGCTCAGGGTGAGGATGGAGGTGGACGAGAGGGACCTGGGGCGTCTCGTCCTCGGAGCCAAGGGGTACCTCGAGGCTCCTGCCTACCCTGCCCGCCGCTTCGGCGTCACCGTGGTGGAGCTCGGCAGGCGCATGGGTCGAAAGCAGATCGCCACGGGTGACCTCTCCGAGCGCAGCGACGTGAAGGTGCTCGAGGTGCTGCTCGCGGTGGAGGCCGGGGCCCCTCTCGTGGTCGGCCAGCGCGTCATCGCCTTCGTCTCGCCTCGCTGATCGCCCGCCCTGTCCCCGACTGGGGCAGGTGGCGCCCGCTCTTCAGTAGCGGATCGACCGGCTGCACAGCACCTTGTGGATCACCGCGGCGCCGGCGTCGACCTGCTCGATCTCGACGGCGAGGGCTCCACCAAGTAGCGCGGTTGATGGCCTTCGCGAGCGCGGGCTAAGATGGAGCGTGGCGTTCCACGTGAGCAGCGAGCGGGGATCGATCCAGCGAGCCGCGCAGGCGCTCCACGAGGCCGAGGCGCTCCTCGTCGGCGCCGGCGCCGGGATGAGCGTCGACTCGGGGATCCCCGCCTATCGCCTGAACCCCGAGCCCGAGGAGCCCGCGGCGCAGGGCAGCAAGACCCTGCCGGCGCTCAAGCCCGCCCTCTTCCGCCTCGACCCCGCGCACGCCTGGGGCATCGCGGGCGCCGCGCTCGCCCAGTTCCGGCGCACGGAGCCGCACCAGGGCTACACGCTGCTCCGGCGCTGGGGGGACGCGCTGCGCGCCGGTGCCTTCGTGCTGAGCTCGAACGTCGACGGTCTCTTCCAGCGCGCCGGCTTCGACGAGAGCGCGATCTTCGAGGGGCACGGCTCGCTCCACCACCTGCAGTGCGTGACGCCTTGCAGCCAGCGCGTCTGGCCTGCCGGCGACGACCTCTCCCTCGACGAGCACGGGCGCGCTCGCCCGCCGCTCCCCTGCTGCCCCGACTGCGGCCGCCCGGCGCGGCCGAACGTGCTGATGTTCGGGGACGCCCGCTTCGTCACCACGAGGGCCGAGGCGCAGGCCGAGCGATACCGTCGCTGGCTCGCCGCCAGCGAGGGGCGACGCCTGGTGGTCATCGAGTGCGGCGCCGGCACGGCGATCCCCACCATCCGGCTCCGCTGCGAGGAGCTCGCGCGAGCCCGCGGCGGCACGCTGATCCGCATCAACCCGCGCGAGGCCGAGGCGCCAGCAGGCGCCATCTCGCTCCCGCTCGCCTCGCTGGAGGCGCTGGGCGCCATCGAGGAGGCGCTCACCGCCAGCTGACGGCTCCGCGGCTGCGTGTCTCCGGGGAGGCCGCGCGACGAGGCGGAGGCGCGCACCCTGCGCGAGGACACCTGGGGCTCGCCGGAGCTCGCCGCGCTGCCGCAGTGCCACTGACCCGCGTCAGGATCAACGGGCAGGCGGGGACTCGGAGGGGCCGGGCAACACCTCCCGCAGCTCATCGACGCCGACCGTGAGCACCACGGCGTCGCCGACCGACTGCACCATCCGGACCGGGATCTCGACGGCTCCCGCGTGCAACCAGCTGCGGCCGGCGCCGATCCGATCGGCGATGTCCCGGTGCAGCTTGATCTGGAGCGACTCCACGCGCCAGCCGTCGCTGTCGATGAACAGCAGGGTGACCGTCCCGATCGCCAGCCCGTCCGAGGCGATCACCGTCCGACCACGAAGGGTCTCGTCTGATAGCCGCATCACTCCAGCCTCCTCCCCGACAGAGGTGAAGTATGGGGTTGCGGCAGCCGATCGTCCACCGCTGGCTGCCGGCGAACCGCGGCGCCTTGCCCCGAGCCCTTGGTGTTCATGGTGGTGGCCGAGTGGGATCGCGCCGCTTCTACACCGTTGCCAAGCAGCTTCGAGCCGCCCCACCGCTTCCTAGTCGTCATCCACGACGGGTACGGGAGGCCGTCCCCGGTCTCGTTGAAGTCGAGGACGTGAACGCGCGGGCTCAAGCAGCGCAGGAAAGCTGCCGATATCACCTGGTGTGGCTTGGTGCGAGGCGCCGTGCGGCACGGTGACCGAGAGCCGGCGAGGAACCGTGATGAAGCGCGGCATCAGCATCCGGACCAAGCTCATCCTGGCCAGCACGCTGCTGCTGGTCGCGGTCATCTCGGTCTTCGGCGTCGCCAGCCGGGTTCACTCCCGGCGGGTGATCGACAGCGCCTCGGCGCGCCTGGAGCACGAGATCATGCAGCGGCTGGAGAACGCCGGCAGGGTCGAGCTGGCCCTCCTCGGCGAGGCGAGCTCCGTCGTGCTCGTACAGAGCGACTACAACTCGCTGCAGACCATCGTCCACCGGATGGGCAGCTTTCATGACAGCGCCGTCGCCGTCGCGGTCATCTCTCCGCAGGGGACGGCGCTCGCGCACAGCGATCCGCGCCAGCGGGGCCAGCCGGTAACCGGCCTGCTGCGCGAGAGCCTGACGGTGACCCGACCGACGATGCGCTCGAGGGCGAGCCTGGGCGGCGAGCGGGTGATGGCCTTCGCCGCCCCCGTCATCGTCGATGGTCACCGCCTGGGCACCACCTTCCTCGCCTACAGCCTGGCCCCCACCGAGGAGGCGCTGGCGCGCAACGAGGCGCTGAAGGCGGCGACCGACCGGGACAGCCTGCGGACCACGCTGATCATCGGGGGCCTTGGACTGGCCCTCGGCTTCGTGCTGACCCTGTTCCAGGGACTCCGGCTGACGCGACCGATCCGGGCCCTCGCGCTGCAGGCGGAGCGCATGGCCGCGGGCGACCTCGAGGCGCGCGTCGAGCTCACGGGCAACGACGAGATCGGCCTCCTCGGCGAACGGTTCAACCACATGGCCGAGCGGGTCGTCGTGCTGCTGGAAGAGACGCGGGCCAAGGTCGCGCTGGAGGAGGCCGTGGCGCGGGCGAACGAGGTGGCCCTCCACGCGGAGCTCGCCAACCGGGCGAAGAGCGAGTTCCTGGCCAACATGAGTCACGAGATCCGGACCCCGATGAACGGCGTGATCGGGATGACAGGGCTGCTGCTCGACACGGAGCTGACCTCGGAGCAGCGGGAGTTCGCGGAGACGGTCCAGAGCAGCGCCGAGGCGCTGCTGACGATCATCAACGACATCCTCGACTTCTCGAAGATCGAGGCCGGCAAGCTCGATCTGGAGACCCTCGACTTCAACCTGCACGGCACGCTGGAGGAGGTGATCGACCTGGTCGGCCTGCGGGCACACCAGAACGGCCTCGAGTTCATCAGCCTGGTCGAGCCCGAGGTCCCGGACTGGCTGCGCGGCGACCCCGGACGTCTGCGCCAGGTGCTGCTCAACCTCGTCGGCAACGCGATCAAGTTCACCCAGAGGGGGGAGGTCGCCGTGCGGGTGATGCTGGTCGATGGTGCCACGACGCAGGCACGGCTGCGCTTCGAGATCTCGGATACCGGGATCGGGATCCCGGAGGACGTGCAGGCGCGGCTCTTCCAGGCCTTCTCCCAGGCGGACGCCTCGACCACGCGGCGCTTCGGCGGGACTGGCCTGGGGCTGACGATCTCCAAGCGACTGGTGGAGATGATGGGTGGGGAGATCGGGGTGCACAGCGTGCCGGGCCAGGGCTCGACGTTCTGGCTCGTCGTCCCGTTCGGGCTGCCGGCAGCGACGACGAGGCCGGAGGCTGGCGAGGTTCGTGGGCGCCGGGTGCTGGTCGTCGACGACAACGAGACGAACCGGCGGCTGCTGGAGATCTTGCTGGAGCGCTGGGGCTGCCCGCACGAGCTGGCAGCTGACGGCCCCACGGCGCTGACGCTGCTGCGGAGGGCGGCCACGCGCGGCGCGCCGTTCGAGGTAGCGCTGGTCGACATGCAGATGCCGGAGATGGACGGCGAGACCCTGGGCGCCGCCATCCACGACGACCCCACGTTGCGCGATACGCTGCTGGTGATGCTGACCTCCCTCGGGCGTCGGGGAGACGCAGCCCGCTTCGAGCGACTGGGTTTCGTCGGCTACCTGACCAAGCCGCTCAAGTGCAGTCAGCTCCACGACTGCCTGGCGACGGTGCTGGGACGGCGGACGACACGGGTGCCGCGGCCGATCATCACTCGCCACAGCCTGGCGGACTGCCGTCGGGCACGGATCCTCCTCGCCGAGGACAACGTGACGAACCAGAAGGTCGCGCTGCGGATGCTGGAGAAGCTCGGGATGCGCGCCGACCCGGTGGCGAACGGCGTCGAGGCGCTCCGCGCGCTCGAGACCATCCCCTACGACCTGGTCCTGATGGACTGCCAGATGCCGGAGATGGACGGCTTCGAGGCCTCTCACGTCATTCGCGACCCTGCATCGCACGTGCTGAACCACGAGCTCCCGATCGTCGCCCTGACCGCCAACGCCGTGAAGGGGTACCGCGAGCGCTGCCTCGCGGCTGGCATGTCCGACTACGTCGCGAAGCCGATCGATCCTCGGGAGCTGAGCGCCGTGCTCGAGCGCTGGCTGGGGAGCCACGCCACGCGGCCTGCCGCGTCTGTCGCCACGCAGCCGCCGGCCAGACAGCCCGTCTCCACGCCGCTCGCCTCCACCCAGGAGGGGGTCGTGCCCCCGACCGGACCCTCCGCCCCGGACCACGCGACGCCTCCGCCCTCGAGCGCCGAGGTGGAGGGGGCGCAGCCGCTTGCCCCCCCCCGCGCACGAGGAACCCGCGCGGTGCTTCGACGCGTCCAGCCTGCGCGCACGCCTGTTCGGCGACGAGGAGCTGGTGCGAGAGATCCTGGGTGAGTTCCTGACCGAGATGGACCAGCACCTGGAGCTGCTCCGGAGCGACGTCGCCGCACAGGAGCTCACCGCAGTGCGCCGGCGGGCGCATACGATCAAGGGGGCCTCGGGCAACGTCGGTGCGGTGGCGCTGCAGCAGCTGGCGCAGCAGATGGAGCACAATCCCGTCGGTCCAGCCGAGATCGCGCTGATGGCGGGCGCGCTGGCGCGGTTGCGGGCCACCCTGCACGCGGAGGGCCTATGCGCGTCCTGATCGCGGACGACGACAACACCTCGCGCCGCATCCTGCAGGCCTCGCTCCGCAAGCTGGACTATGAGGTGACCGCGGTGGCGACCGGCGACGAGGCGCTGGCGATCCTGCAAGGCACGGGCGCGCCCCGCCTGGCGATCCTCGACTGGATGATGCCAGGCCTCGACGGTGTCGAGATCTGTCGACGGCTGCAGCAGGCGTCCTCGAGCGTGGGTCCCACCTACGTGATCCTGCTCACCGGCCGTAGCGAGACCGCCGACATCGTCGAGGCCCTCCGCGCCGGAGCCAACGACTACATCACCAAGCCCTTCGACCAGGAGGAGCTGCGGGCTCGCCTGGCGACGGGCCGCCAGGTGGTCGAGCTGCGGGAGGCGCTGGAGCAGGAGCGGGCCCGCAACCACGCCCTGCTGGGACTCATCGCCATCTGCACGCACTGTCACCGCGCCCACGCCGGCAGCACGCCAGCGCTCGAGGCGTACCTCGAGGCCCATCCCGAGCCAGGCTTCCGCAGCGGCCCCTGCCCCGACTGCCAGGCGCGCGAGGCAGCCTGCAGCAGGCGAGGCGCGGTGGAAGGACAGGCGGGTCCGTCCAGGTAGTAGTGACCCTGCTGGCCGAGCGTCGCCCAGCTGGCTGCCGCGGTCGCCGCTGGCAGACCGCCCAGCGCCACACTCTCCTTCATGTCGCGACCTTCGACGGTCCGCGCGCACCCGAGTCCGGCGCTCTGCGCGTGGGAGCGCGGGAGGAAGACGGACGACCCGGGAGATCTTGCGCGACGCAGACTGGCGCAGCGAGAGCTGGCGGGTCGCACCCGCTGGCGGCGCTGACTGGCCCTGAGCTCGACGCAGACTGGCAACCCGGGTCGTTCCCGATCTGGCTGGCTCGCACCTTGCTTGTGGAGAGGGGGCAAAGGAGGCAACCCATGCAGACGTACATCATCCTCACCCGGTTCGGTCACGGCGCGTTCCATGAACCCGCGAAGCTGCGCGACCTGGCGCACGCCGTCTCGGACAAGATCAAGGCAGAGTGCAGCGGCCTCGAGTGGAAGGGAAGCTATGCCACGCTCGGCCGCTACGACGTCATCGACATCGTCGAGTGCTCGGATCCCACCCAGGTCGAGAAGGCGGCGCTGATCATCAGCGGCCTCGGCAACTGCACCACCGAGACCCTCGTCGGCTCGCCCTGGAAGGAGTTCCTGGCGAGGCTCTAGCGCGCCGCGCCCGTCGCTGACGACGGCGGCTCGCGGGTCACGGCGCCTCCGCGGCGGGCGCGGGCAGCTCGAGCGGCGGGCGACCGGCGCGTCGCCTGAGCGCGTTCACCGGCCGGTGCACGGCCGGCCGGGAGATGAGCCAGCCCTGCAGCCGGTGCTTGCCGGGAAAATCGACGAGGTAGAGCGAGATGAAGAGGGTGGGCACCCCGGGCCCGGGCGCCACGAGCATGAGCAGGCCCAGCACCAGCAGGACCCAGCCGAGCACATTCTTCAGGCCGCGGAGGAGCATGGACCCGAGCGGTCGCCTCTGTCCGCTCGGCGCGAGGCGGCGCTCGGGGCGGGAGAAGAAGTCCGTCGGCAAGCGCGTCAGGACCACCGGCACGCCGACCACGCTCACCACGAGGAGCAGCACCGTGATGCTCACGAGCACGGCGAGGACCACGGGATGCAGCATCCAGGCCGTCAGCGCCTGCGCCCAATCCGGAACCCAGGAGGGGACTCGATCCGACACCCTGTTAGTGTGGTCCGTGGCCACTCGCGCGTCGAGGCACCGACGGTGGAAGATCGGGGCCGAGGGGCCGGGTCACGTCAGGCGTGCAGGATGGCCACGGCGTCTTCAACGCCGACCCGCATCCCGGCAATCTGCTGTTCCAGCCCGACGGCCGGCTGGTCATCCTCGACCACGGTTGCGTGCGGGAGTTCGATCGCGGCACCGTCGCCGCCATCGCCGAGCTCTCGCGTGCGGTGCGGCGGGACGACGGGGGGGCCGTCCGCCGCGCGCTCGTCAGCCTCGGCGCGAAGGACCCAGGCGCTGGCAAGGCCTACGAGGTGACCCGGGGCCTGCTGCGCGGCTTCTACGCGCCGACGCTGCAACCAGGCGCGCGACGGGTGTCCTCGGGCGTCTCTCGATCGGCGCGCGAGGTGATCGAGCTTCAGCTTGACACGCGCCTCCCGCCGCTCAAGGTGAAGAGCACGACCCGGCCAGACCGCACGCAGGAGGCCGGGCTCCGGGCGCAGGGCGCGCTCCTCGACGTCCAGCTCACCTGGTGAGGGGAGGAGGGGGCGGTGGGGGTTCACGTCATCGAGCAGACGGAGTACCGCCGGCTGTCGCTGCGTGACTACGTGACCGACGCGCGGTACGTGAGCCTGGTGAGCGCGCTCGAGCAGGAGGCCAGCTACCTGCGCCCCCTGCTCGAGGGCCGGACGCTGTGGATGGTGAACTCCACCGCGGCCGGCGGCGGGGTCGCCGAGATGCTGCCGCGCCTCTGCGGGCTGCTCCGCGAGCTCGGCGTCGCCGTCGAGTGGGCGGTCATCCGCTCGGACCGGCCGGAGTTCTTCCGCGTCACCAAGCGCGTCCACAACCTGATCCACGACGACACGCGGAGCGGCGTCCAGCTCGGGGCGGCGGAGGCGGCGGTCCTCGAGGCCGTCAACCGCGAGAACGCCGCGTCGCTGAAGCCGCGGCTGCGCCCGCAGGACATCCTCATCGTCCACGATCCACAGCCGCTGCCGCTCGGACAGCTGCTGCGCGACGCGGTCGGCGTGAGGACGATCTGGCAGTGTCACATCGGCCTCGATCAGAGGACCGAGGCGACCGGCGCGGCCTGGCGCTTCCTGAGGCCGTACCTCGAGGCCTACGACTACACCATCTTCTCCGTGCCTGAGTACATCCCGAGCTTCCTCGCGGGACGCGCCGCGATCATCCCCCCTGCCCTCGATCCGCTGTCGCACAAGAACCGCGACCTCCTCGTGCACAAGCTGGTCGGCATCCTCTGCGCGAGCGGGCTGCAGACACCGCACGAGCCCGTCCCCGCCGAGCCGTTCGCGACCCCCGCGCTGCGAGTCCTGCCCGACGGCGCGCGGCCGCCGGGCGAGGTGGGGCTCCTCTTCCGGCCCATCGTGATGCAGGTCTCGCGCTGGGATCGGCTGAAGGGCTGGGCGCCGCTCCTCGACGGGTTCCTCCGGCTGAAGCAGTCCCTCGTCCGACGCGCCGGCCTGGAGGCGCGCAGGCGGCGGCGCGTCGAGCTCGCCCGGCTCGTGCTGGCCGGCGCCGACCCGACGCGGGTGGCGGACGACCCGGAGGGCGTCGAGGTCTTCCGGGAGCTCGTCGCCAGGATCGAGCGCGTGGAGCCCCGGCTGCGCGAAGACATCGTGCTCCTCCAGCTCCCGATGGCCTCGCGCAAGGAGAACGCGCTCATCGTCAACGCGCTCCAGCGCTGCGCGAGCGTGCTCGTGCAGAACTCGCTCCGCGAAGGCTTCGGGCTCACCGTCACCGAGGGCATGTGGAAGGGCCTCGCCGTGCTGGGGAGCTCCGCCTGCGGCATCCGCCACCAGATCCGGCACGGCGTCGACGGCCTCATCACGCGCGACCCCGAGGACCCCGACGAGATCGCGGAGCACCTGCTGGAGCTCCTGGGCGACGACGCCCTCCGCTTCAGCCTGGGGAAGCACGCCCAGCTCCGCGTCTTCGATGAGCTCCTCGTCTTTCGCCAGATCTCCCGCTACCTGCAGCTGGTCGCCTCGCTGCTGCAGCCGGCGACGCTGGCGAGCTCGGCCTGACACGTCCACGCCCCGCGTGCTACCCTAGGAGGGCATGAGTATCGGTGCCATCATCAGCGCCTTGATGCACCTGAAGCGGGTCTGCCCCCGCTGCAAGCGCGTGCAGATCGTCCCGGTCAGCAAGAGGCGGTCGACGGTCTCCTGCAAGTTCTGCAGCGCGAAGATCCCCGCCACGCCGCCCCGCTCCGCCGACGACTGACGGGCTGCAGAGCGCGCGCGAGCGGTGGTCGCAGGGGCAGGTCTTCGAGCTGATCCAGGACGAGGCCAGGGCTTCCCGGCTGAGAAGAGCCCTGCCAGCGAGGTGGCGCGGGGTTTTCGCTCCCGGCGCTTGCACCGACCCCTCAGACAGGAATGCTTCTTCATGTCGCCAGGAGAGCGGGGCAGCGCGGGCGGGGCGACCCGAAGGAGTGTCCATGTCCCTGCGCATCCGCGACGTGCTCCTGGTCTCTGGCCTCTGCGGCGCTCTGATCGGCTGCGGCTCGAGCGCGGGTCCGACGGGCGGGAGCTGTCCGGCGCCGGCCGGCGCGCCGATCGCGCACTCGGGCTGGCTCTCGGCCGACGAGACCTGGGCCGCCGAGAGCCCGCACCTGATCAGCGCCGACCTCACCGTGTCCAAGGGCGTGACCCTGACCCTCGCCGCCTGTGCCGACGTGACCGTGCAGAAGGGCTACTACCTGCGCGCGGAGGGCCGGCTGGTCGCGCGCGGCGACGAGGCCCACCCGATCACGATCCACGGCGAGGGCGCGGACCGCTTCGCGGCGCTCTGGGTCCGCGCGCCGGGCAGCGCGGAGCTCGTCCACGTCAGCCTCGACGGAGGCGGCGCCCTCGGCGACGGGGCCATCGTGGTCGAGGGCAGCGGCTTTCCGCCGAGCAAGCCGCTCCTGGTCGACCACGTCACCATCACCAACGCGGCGGCGTACGGCGTCGAGCTGCGCACCTGGGCCGGCTTCGCCGATGGGTCGACCGACCTCACCATCCAGGGCGCGGGCAGCGAGCGCGCGGACCGGCCGTTCCCGATCAGCATGTCGCTCAACGCTGTCGGCACCATCCCCGTCGGGCAGTACACGGGCAACGCCAGCGACGCCATCCGCGTGATCGGCGAGTCGCCGCACTACAACGTGGAGATCGACGACACGCTGCACGACCGGGACGTGCCCTACCAGGTGGGCGGCGCCGGCATGTTCGGCATCATCACCGTCCTCGGCGACGGGACGCCGACGCTGACCATCGAGCCGGGCGTGACCCTGCGACACTTCACCTCGGACTCCAATATCGGCGGCTTCTTCGTCGGCAACACCGGCACCACCGCCAGCGGCCGGGTGGTCGCGGTGGGCACCGCGGAGAAGCCGATCGTCTTCACCGCCGCCGGCAAGACCGGCCCCGGGGCCTGGGAGGGCATCACCTTCAACGGCCCGGTCGCGGCAGGCAACCGCCTGGAGCACGTGCGCATCGAGCTCGCCGGCGGGCACGGCGGCGACAACGGCTTCGGCTGCCCGCCGAAGGAGCTGGGCGCCGTGGCGACCGACGGGGCGCTGAAGATCTTCGAGCAGCCGCCCGAGCAGTTTCTGAAGAGCTCGACCATCACCAGCTCGAGCAGCTTCGGCGTCTTCCGCGCCTGGAAGGGCGCGGAGGTCGACTTCCTCCCCGGCAACACCTTCGAGGGCGTGGCCTACTGCAACCAGGTGCTCAACGCGTCCCCGACGGGCTCCTGCCCCACCGACGTGCCCTGCCCCAAGTAGGCGTCGACCATCGCGCCGCTTCCTGCGGCGGCAGGCGCGGCGGGCGGACGCGCGAGGCTGGCGCGACAGCGGCGAGTCGCGGCCGCCACGACCGGCGTGCAAGGACCGAGCGTGCGGGGTGGGCGTCTCAGCGCGGCGGCTGCTCGAGGAGCTTCTTCCGCGTGTAGGGGATGAGCCCGCCAGCGTCGATGATCGCCTGGCGCGCCGGCGGCAGCGGCACCGTCGCGAACTCCCTGCCGGTGGTCCGGTTCACGACCTTGCCTGCCAGGACCTCGAGCTCATCGCCCTCGCTGGCCTCCACCGTCGGGCAGATGATCAGGTTCAGACCCAGGTTGATCGCGTTCTGCATGAAGATGCGGGCGATGCTGCGCGCCACCACCACCAGCTCGTGGCCACGGATGGTGCTCGCCGCCTGCTCGCGGCTCGAGCCGCAGCCGAAGTTCTCGTCGGCGACGACCACGCTCCCCGCGGGGATCTGCTTCGCCTTCAGCCTCGCGTTGAACTCGGTGCGATCGTGGAAGCAGAACTGCGGCGTCTCCGTGGGCAGCACGGTGGCCATGAACCGGCCGGGGTAGATGTCGTCGGTGCTGATGTCCTTGCCGAGCTTCAGTACGACCTTGCCCATTAGCGTCCTCCCGCGCGCGGATCGGTGATGACCCCGGTGACGGCGCTGGCCGCGGCGACGGCCGCGCTGCAGAGGTAGACCTCGGACTTCGGGTTGCCCATGCGGCCCTTGAAGTTGCGGTTGGTGGTGGCGAGCGCCACCTCCTCGTCGCCGAGCGCGCCCTGGTGCACGCCGAGGCACGGACCGCAGCCCGGGTTCATCACCACGGCGCCGGCGCGCATGAACTCCTGCAGGTAGCCCGCCTCGAGCGCCTGCGAGTAGATGCGCCCCGAGGCCGGGAAGACCAGCATGCGCGTCCCCTGCGCGACCTTGTGGCCCTTGAGGATCGCCGCGGCGGCCGCCAGGTCGTCGAGGCGCCCGTTGGTGCAGCTGCCGATGACGATCTGCTGCACGGGCTTGCCGGCGACCTCGGTGACGGGTTTCACGTTGTCCACCGTGTGCGGGCAGGCGATCTGGGGCGCGAGCCGGGAGACGTCGAGCTCGACGACCTTCTCGTAGACCGCGTCCTGGTCCGGCACGACCCGCTCGATCGGATCGGTGACGCCGGCCTCCTCGCGCAGGTAGCGCTCGGTCTCGTCGTCGGCGGGGACGATGCCGCTCGTGGCCCCCGCCTCCACGCTCATGTTGCAGATGGTCAGGCGGCCGCTGGTGGGCAGCTCGCGGATCGTCTCGCCGTGGTACTCGAGGACGCGGAAGTTCGCGCCCTGCGCCGTCAGCGTGCCGATCAGGTGGAGGATGATGTCCTTCGCGCCCACGTGCTGCGGGAGCTTGCCCAAGACCTCCACCTTGATGGTCGGCGGGACCTCGATGTTGAGCGCGACACCGAGCGCCCAGATGGAGGCCATCTCGGTGGCGCCGATGCCGAAGGAGAAGGCGCCGAGCGCGCCGTGGCTGGTCGTGTGGCTGTCGGTGCCGACGACGACGGTGCCCGGCCGCACGTAGCCCCACTCGGGCAGGATCTGGTGGCAGATGCCGCCGCGGTCACCGCGGATGTCGTGGAACTTGCCGATGCCGTGCTGGGCCACGAAGCCCCGCACCAGCTTGTGGTTGCTCGCCGTCTTCGGCCCCTCGGCGGGGATGCGGTGGTCGAAGATGACGGCGATGCGCGAGGGGTCCCACGGCTTCGCCTCGCGGCCGGTGCCCTGGTAGATCTCCTTGAACTGGTTCACCACCAGCGTCGCGTTCTCGTGCGACATGGCGAGGTCGACCCGCGGCTCGACGACGTCCTGCGCCTTGACCGCGCTCCGCCCGGTGGCGCGAGCGAGGATCTTCTCGACGACTGTCATTCCCATCGATGCACCTCTCTGGAGAAGGTGAGCTCTAGAACTAGATGACGCCCTTGGCCTTGAGCTCGGCGAGCTTGCTCTCGTC
>JAKLHH010001299.1 GCA_022710245.1 Myxococcota bacterium | reverse complement strand
TGGAGAGGGCGCAGCCCTGGCTCGCCGCGAGCCGCTGCGCGGAGATCGAGGGGCTGCGCCTCGGGCGGCGCTTCGACGCGGTCCTCTGCGCGGGCGCGCTGGAGTTCGCCGGCCACCCGCGCGTCGCCTTCGCCTCGCTCGCGCGCCACCTGCGGCCGGGGGGACGGCTCGTCGTGCTGATCCCCGTCGGCGGGCTCTGCGGCGAGCTCTACCGCTGGATCCAGCGCCGCCGCGGCATGGTCATCCAGCTCCTCGGGGTGGAGCTCGTGCACGCGTGGGCCAGCGCCGAGGGCCTCGCGCCCGCAGGGCAGCGGCACCCGTCGCTGCACAGCCGCGTGCTGCGCTTCCTGCGCGAGGGGTGAGCACTCGCGCTCCTCTGCACCCACCAAGAAGCTGCCCTGCTCGCCTCCTGCGGAGGCTCCGCGATGGAGGGCGAATTCACCCCGCGCTGGAGGAGAGCAGCGTCAGCGTGTGCTTCGCCGCGTCGGGGATCTGCGCGAAGGTGCACTGGCGAGGCGCCTTGTCCGGACGCCAGCGGAGCAGGCGCACGCCGTGGCGGAAGCGGCCGCCCGTGAAGTGATCGTACTCCACCTCGACGACCAGCTCGGGCGCGAGCGGCTCCCACTTGCCGCTCCGCTCGCTCGCCCAGCGGCTCGGGCCGCCCGGGGCGCGGCCGGTGAAGCCCGGCGGCCGGACCAGCGCCTGCAGCCGCGGCGTGAGCGCCTCGCGCTCGTCGGCGCGCAGGCCGGAGGCGAAGCCCACGTGGTTGAGGCGGCCCTCCTCGTCGTAGAGCCCGAGGAGGAGCGAGCCGATGCGCCGCCCTTGCGTCGCGTAGCGGAAGCCGCCGACCACGCACTCGGCCGTGCGGAGGCGCTTCACCTTCACCATCCCGTCGCGCAGCCCCGAGCGGTAGGGGAGATCGAGGCGCTTGGCGACGACGCCGTCGAGCCCGCCGCCGCCCGCGCTGAGCCAGCGCTGCGCGAGCCAGGGGTCGTGGGTCACCGGCGAGAGGCGCACCCGCACGTCCGGCCCGTGCAGGCGACGCGTCGCGAAGCCCTCCAGCGAGCGACGGCGGTCGGCGAGCGGGCGCTCGGCCAGGAGCTCGCCGCGCTCGCCGACGAGGACGTCGAAGGCGACGAGCAGCGCCGGGTGCTCGCGGGCGAGCCGGCGCACGCGGCTCTCCGCCGGGTGCACGCGCAGGAGCAGCTCCTCGAAGGAGAGGCGGTCCCCTACCGGGATCACCAGCTCGCCGTCGAGGACGAAGCGGCGCGCGGGGAGCGACGCGAGCGCCCCGACCACCTCGGGGAAGTAGCGCCCGAGCGGGTGGCAGGACTTCGACTGCAGCACCACCTCGTCTCCGTCACGGAACGCGAGGCAGCGGAAGCCATCCCACTTCGGCTCGTACTGCCAGGCCGCGCCCTCGGGGAGCTCCTCGACCTGCGTGGCCTCCATCGGCGGGTAGGGCATGCGGAGCGGCAGCGTCACAGCAGCGCCTCCAGGTCGTAGCGGTCACCGCCGAGGAGCGACGCCCAGAGATCGCCGAGGCGGCGCAGCCGGCGCGGGACGCTCCGCAGATCGAACTGCTCGAGGCTGACGCCGCGCTCGAGCTCCGCCCAGGTGACCGGCGTCGAGACGGTCGCCAGCGGCCGCGGCCTGACCGAGTAGATCGAGGCCAGCGTGCGGCCCCAGGCGTTCTGGTTGTAGTCGACGAGGACGCGATCGGCGGGCCGGTGCGCGACGCGGTACTCGGCGGTGAGGAGCGCCGGGGCGACGCGCGCGAGGGTCTGCGCGAGCTCCTTGGCGAAGCCCCAGACCTGCTTCGACGTCGGCCCGCGCGCGATCGCCACGGTGACGTGGATGCCGCGCGACCCGGTGGTCTTCGCCAGCGGCTGCATGCCGAGCGCCGTGAGCGCTCGCTGCACCACCAGCGCCGCCTCGCGCACCCGCGCGAAGGCGGTCTGCGGAGTCGGGTCGAGGTCGAAGTGGAGCACGTCGGGGCGCTGCAGGTCGTCGCAGGGCGCGTACCAGGGGTTGAGGTCGATGCAGCCGAGGTTCACCACCCAGAGGAGCGCGGCGAGGTCCTGCACCAGCGGAAAGTCGATCACGTTGCCCGAGCGGTGCGCGATGCGGCAGGTGGTGATCCACGCCGGCCTCGGGGACGGCGCCCTCTTCATGAAGAAGAAGCTCCCCGCGATGCCGTTCGGGTAGCGCTTCATCACCATCGCGCGTCCCCTGAGGTGCGGCAGCAGCCAGGGCGCCACCTCCGCGTAGTAGCGCAGGAGGTCTCCCTTGGTGAGGCCGAGCTCGGGCCAGAAGATCTTGTCGAGGTGCGTGAGCTTCACCGGGTGACCGCCGAGCTCGAGGGTGCAGCTCGCGCGGCCGCGCGGGATCAGGTCCGCGTCGCTGGCGGCCTTGCCCGTCGCGGCGTCACGTGCGCGCGCTCCGCTCCGCGGCCCTGGTGCTGCTGCGCTCCGCATGGATCACGAACGCAGCAAGGGGTGTGCCACGGCGGGCGGACGGCGACGCG
>JAKLHH010001298.1 GCA_022710245.1 Myxococcota bacterium | reverse complement strand
GAACCCCCTCTCCACCTTCTCCATCGACGTCGACACCGCCTCCTACAGCAACGTGCGCCGCTTCCTCACCCAGGGGCAGCGGCCTCCCGCGGACGCCGTACGCATCGAGGAGCTGGTCAACTACTTCCCCTACGACTACCCGGCGCCGCGCGGCGCGGCTCCCTTCTCGGTCGGCGCCGAGCTCGCTCCCTGCCCGTGGGCGCCGGCCCACCAGCTCCTGCGCGTGGCGGTGCAGGGCCGGCGCATCGCGGAGAAGCGGCTCCCGCCACGCAACCTGGTCTTCCTCCTCGACGTCTCCGGCTCGATGGAGGACCCGCGCAAGCTGCCGCTCGTCCGCCAGGCGATCGCGCTCCTCGTCGACCGGCTCAGCGAGCAGGACCGCGTCGCGATCGTGGTCTACGCCGGGGCGACCGGGCTCGCGCTGCCGCCCACCAGCGGCGATCAGAAGGACCGCATCCGCGCCGTCCTCGCGCAGCTGCACGCCGGCGGCTCGACCAACGGCGGCGACGGCCTGCGCCTCGCGTACCAGGTCGCGCGCTCGCAGCTCCGTCCGGGCGGCATCAACCGCGTCATCCTCGCCACCGACGGCGACTTCAACGTGGGCACCACCAGCCAGGGTGAGCTCCTGCGCCTGATCGAGCGGGAGCGCGAGAGCGGCATCAACCTCAGCGTGCTCGGCTTCGGCATGGGCAACCTGAAGGACTCCACGATGGAGAAGCTCGCTGACCGCGGCAACGGCAACTACGCCTACATCGACACGCTCAGCGAGGCGCGCAAGGTGCTGGTGAACCAGGGCGGCGGCACGCTCATCACCATCGCCAAGGACGTCAAGATCCAGGTCGAGTTCAACCCGCGCCACGTGAAGGCGTACCGCCTGATCGGCTACGAGAACCGCCTGCTCCGCGCCGAGGACTTCAACGACGACAAGAAGGACGCGGGCGACCTCGGGGCCGGCCACTCGGTCACCGCGCTCTACGAGCTGGTCCCGCCGTCGGCGCCGATGGCGCTCCCCGGCGTCGACCCGCTGCGCTACCAGACGCCGGCGGCCTCCCAGCCGGAGCGGCGCCCCGGCGGGGCGGTGGGGCGGAGCGGCCGCGACGAGGACGGTCTCGCGGGCGAGCTGCTGACCCTGAAGCTGCGCTACAAGGACCCGGACGGCCAGACGAGCAAGCTGCTCACGACGACCGTGCCCGCCGCCGCGGCGGCGCGCGCCTCGGGCGAGCTCCGCTTCGCCGCCGCGGTGGCCGCCTTCGGCATGCTGCTCCGCACCTCCCCGCACCGCGGCGCCGCCACCTACGACCTGGTGCGGCAGCTCGCCGAGGGCGCGCTCGGGCCCGACCGCTTCGGCTATCGCAAGGAGTTCCTCGGGCTCCTCGAGCTGGCGCGCAAGCACGCGCCGCTCAAGGAGGCGGCGGCGCTCGTGCACTGACGCAGCGCCGGTCGCGGCAGCTCCCCGCCACCGCCCAACGTGCGGGGCGCCGCTCCGCCTCAGCGGGCCGCGGGCTCCAGCGAGAGCGACGCTGAGTTGATGCAGTACCGCTCGCCGCTCGGAGCGGGCCCATCCTCGAAGAGGTGCCCGAGGTGCGCGCCGCAGGTCGCGCAGAGCACCTCCACCCGGCGCATCCCGTGGCTGAGGTCGAGCTCGGTCCTCACCCGCGCGCGGTCGACCGGCGCCCAGAAGCTCGGCCAGCCAGTACCGGAGTCGAACTTCTCCTCGGAGCGGAAGAGCTCGCTCTCGCAGCAGACGCAGCGGTAGACGCCCGGGTCGTGGCAGTCCCAGTACGCGCCGGTGAAGGCCCGCTCGGTCGCCTTGCCCCGGGTGATCGCGAACTGCTCCGGCGTCAGTCGCCGGCGCCACTCGTCGTCGCTGCGCTCCCTGACCTTGTCGTCGGACATGTCCAGCTCCACTCCTCGAAGCATGGGAGGCGACCGGTGGCCAGGCAAGCGCCAGCGGAGCAGCCCGCGTTTGACCCTGCGCCAAAACGTGTCAGACCAATAGGGCTCCGCGGGTCAGCGCCCGGGCGGGGGGAGGAGCACCCCGGCGCAACGCAGACGAAAGGGAGAGATGATGATCGAGGTTGGCAAGAAGGCTCCAGGGTTCGAGCTGGCGGATCACTTCGGCCGCAAGGTCCGGCTGGACCAGTTCGCGGGCAAGCAGCACGTCATGCTGCTCTTCTACCCGCTCGACTTCACCCCCACCTGAAGCCGCGAGGTGCCAGCCCTGGAGGGGCTGCTCTCCCGCTTCCGCGCCGCGCACACGCAGGCCCTCGGTATCAGCGTCGACAGCATCTACTGCCACGCGAACTGGGCCCGCGATCTGGGCGGGGTTTCCTTCCCGCTCCTCGCCGACTTCAACCCCAAGGGCGCCGTGGCCAGGTCGTATGGCCTCTACCTCGAGGACGCCGGCATCACCGACCGGGCCACGGTGATCATCGACTCCTCGGGGATCGTCCGCCACGTGGCCTCGGTCACCCCGAGCGGCGAGCGGGACATCGCCGCGATCGCCTCGATCTGCGAGCAGGTCGACCGGGA
>JAKLHH010001297.1 GCA_022710245.1 Myxococcota bacterium | reverse complement strand
CGACGAGCGGGGGGCGGCCGACGAGGCTCAGCGCAGCCTGGAGAAGGCGGTGGAGCTGGACCCGCGCAAGTCGGAGGCCTTCTACTGGCTCGGCCAGGTGCATGAGCGCGCGGGCAACGCCGAGAAGGCGCGTGCGGCCTACACGCGCTGCCTCGCGCTCCATCCGGGCGAGGACATCCGCTCGGCGGCGACGGAGTCGCTCAACAATCTGGGGAAGGAGTAGTCTTCTCTTCTCTTCTCTTCTCTTCTCTTCTCTTCTCTTCTCTTCTCTTCTCTTCTCTTCTCTTCTCTTCTCTTCTCTTCTCTTCCTCCGTCGCCTCGCAGCGCAGCGCCCTTTCCCCTCGCAGCGCCTCCCCTCGCAGCGCCCTTTCCCCTCGCAGCGCCACTGCTACTCGCAGCGCCACTGCTACCGAGCGACGCTGTTGCGTAGCTGACGCCGGTGCCTCGCGGTCGATCGTGCGCGAGGGCCCCTCGGCCGAGGACCTTGCCAGGAGAACGCCGGGCGCGGAGAACGTCCGGGCCGATTCGTCGAGCGCTGATCGTCGCGGGTGGAGCAGACGCTCCGGGCGCTCGACGATGGTCCTCGGCCGAGCGACCCTCGCTTGACAGGCTGGAGGCGAACCTTCCACGCAAAGGCACCGCGATCGAGGGTGCGGCTGAAGATCCACGAGGACCTGGTCGAGGGAGAAAGAGGGAGGTCCTCCGCGCGCCGATGCACGTTGTGGCCGCCGTGAGGCAGGCACCCGACCCGCGCGAGAGATCCAGCCGAGCCCCAAGTGAGCGGCGCGCAGGCAGCGGCGCGGCGGCGCTGGCGTCAGCCTCGACGTACGCCGACGGTCCGACCGTCTCTCATGGGGAAGCGGGGGGAGCGTGCAAGCGGGGGAGCGTGGAAGCGGGGGGAGGGAAGCGTAGCGAGCTAGAGAGCCTCGTGCCCGCCCGGATCCCCGTCGGGGATCTCGACCTCGATCACGCCCTGCCCGGGCACGCGCGAGAGGACCACCCCCTCGCGGGCGAAGTGCATGGTGAGCCCGATCCGGCTCCCCGGGCGCAGGCCGAGCCGGGCCAGCGGCGCGGCGAGCTCGACCACCTCGAGGTAGGCGACCTCCATGATCGAGCCGAGGTCGACGGTGCGACCCCGCTCCTTCGAGGTGAGGTGCAGGCGGGGAGGCTGCCCGAGGTCGAGGCGCCCGGTCAGGCAGCGGTCCGCGTCGGTGAGCTCGAACCAGACCTCGAGGTCGTGCAGGCTGAGGCTGGTCCCCTCGCGGAAGTCCTCGATCGGATCGAGTCGCAGGAAGAGGCGCCCCGCGTCGAAGCCCCAGTAGAGGCCGGTGATGAACGAGTGCCGCTGGTACATGGACCCGGCGGCCGGCACCCGGTAGAAGCCAGCGCCTCGCCACTCGAAGAACGAGGTCCGGGTGCCGTCGATGCGCGGGAAGATGAAGCAGCTCGGTTGCCGGATCGTGTCGACGATGGCGCCGTGCTCGATGGAGCGCGTCAGGTCGGCCGGCGGGCTGTCTCCGAGCTCGCGGTACAGGGCCGTCAGGTGACCACGGAAGAGCGCCTCGTAGATGGTCTCCTCCGCCGAGGAGAAGGGCTCCCCCATCCAGCGGAACCAGTCGGAGCACTCGGCGCAGAGCACGTGATCCAGCGCGCGCTCCAGCGTCTCCGGCGGGTAGTCCTCCCCCTGCGCGCGGGCCAGCCGCTTGCGCGCGCGCCCCAGCACGTTCCACGCGCGGTTCTTGTCCGGGTCGCCGATCCAGATGGCGTAGTTGGCCTCGATCCAGGAGCCGGAGTGCAGGTGCTCGAGCGCCACCGTCGGCGGGTGCGCGGCGAGGTGCTCGGAGAGCGTCACGCAGCGCACCTCCTCGGTCCTCGAGAGCTGGCCGTAGAGCGCCTGCAGGAAGTCATGACCGCGGTGGGGGTAGGCCTCCCAGGGGTTCTCGCCGTCGAGCGCGAGCGTCACCAGCGGCGGCCCGTCGCCGTCGACCCGAGCCTGCGCGGCGAGCGCGGTGATCCGGCGCAGCAGGTCGGCCGCCGCCGCCTCGGCGTCTGCCCAGCTCCCGTACTCCTTGCTGATCGCGTCGGAGAGCGCGGGGTCGCGGAAGAAGAGCGCGCACTCGCCCGAGCGGTAGGGCTGGCAGAGCCGCCGTCGGCCCGGCGTCGAGCCGCGGTCATCGAGCGAGCGAAAGAGCACCTCCGCGTCGGTGACCAGGTAGCGGAACCCCTGGCTCGCCGCGAGCTGCACCACCTCGGGGCTGATGGCGCCCTCGGAGGGCCAGAGACCGGACGGGCGTGCGCCGAAGGCCCGCTCCATCCGATCCAGCGCGCGCTGCACCTGGGTGCGCGCGTCGTCCGGGAAGCAGAAGCGCTCGGGGAGCCGCGCCTCGGGCGTGGAGCGCCGCGCGAGGTTGGAGTCCCAGAGCAGCGGCAGGATCGTATGGTGGTAGGGACTGCAGGCGAGCTCCACCTGGCCGGCCGCCGCGAGCCTCCGCCAGGTGGGGAGGACTCGAGCGAGCGCGTCGCGCTGGCGATCGAGGAC
>JAKLHH010001296.1 GCA_022710245.1 Myxococcota bacterium | reverse complement strand
CGACCTGCACGACCAGCTCGGACGGCAGCGAGCGCCTCGGCTGAGGACGGCCAAGGCCTCACGCAGCGAGCGCCTCGCGCCGCCGCGCCGCCCCGCGCAGCACCAGGTAGAGCAGCAGCCCCAGCGGTCCGAAGAAGAGGGTGAGCGCCAGCGCGGGCGCGCGCAGCCAGACGGGCAGCGCGATCCGCACCGCGTCCCGCGTCTGCCAGGCGCCGACGAAGAGGTCGAAGGCGAGGTAGTGGTACCAGCCGGCGACGAGCACGTACGGGTTGGCGAAGAGCCGCTGCACGGCGGCCACCGAGCCGAAGCCGCCGCCGCTGTCCACGCCGAGCTGCGAGAGGAGGAGCGCGCCGTAGACCGCGGCGATCAGCGCGGGCGCCGCGATCGCCGCGATGACCTGCGTGCCGCGCCAGCGCGGCAGCACGAGGAGCAGTACCCAGACGGGCATCACGGCGAGGTTCCCGGCGCGGAAGAGGAGATCGGCGTACATGCCCCAAGCATAGCTCACGCGAGGCTCGCGCGAGGCTCGTGCGAGGCTCGAGGGAGGCTCGCGGAGCAGCTCCTGCCAAGCCGCTCAGGGCAGGGCGGCCTCGAGGAGGCGGCGCACCCGGCTGCGCGGGGGGCGCAGCGCCCGGCGCAAGAGCACCGCGCCGAGGAGCGCCGGCGCCAGGAGCACCGCGCCGACGGCGCTGGCCGCGATGGCCGTGCGCTCGCGCGCCAGCGGCCGCCAGCCGCCGCTGATCCCCGACCACCCGGCGGTGGGATGGAAGAGGTTTCCGTCGGTGCGCTCGGCGGGCTCGTCGCCGAAGCTGTCCCGCCGCACCTCGGTCCCGGCCACCCACTCGAAGAGCCGCGGCGCCGCGCGATGGAGCCGGATCATCCCGCGCGCCGCGCTGCCCACGGCCACCTCGCGCTGCGGCCGCTCGAGGACGCGGGCGATCGCCGCGGCCACCCGGTCCGCCGGGGCGATGAGCCCGGGCGGCTGGATCGCGCGCCCGCTGTAGTTCGCCGCGTGCTCGAAGAGCGGCGTGTCGATCGAGGCGGGGAGGATCGTGCAGACGTGGATCTCGGTCCCCGCGAGCTCCTCGCGCAGGGACTCCGAGAGGCCGCGGACCGCGAACTTGCTGGCGACGTACGCCGCCTGGAACGGAAAGGCGCCGTGCCCGATCACCGAGTCGACGTTGACGAGCACCCCGCTCCCCTGCTCGCGAAAGCGCGCGAGCGCTGTCCGCGCGCCGTGGACGGTGCCGAAGAAGTTCGTCTCCAGCACGCGGCGAAACGCCTCGGGCGGGGTCTCCTCGAAGCTGCCGAAGCTGGTCACCGCCGCGTCGTTGATCCAGCTGTCGATGCGGCCGAAGGTGTCGAGCGCGTGCCGCGCGAGCGCGTCCACCTGCTCCGGGTCGGTGATGTCCGTGGGCACCGCGATGGCGCGCGCGCCGAGGCGGCCGCAGTCGCCGGCGAGCTCGATCAGCGGCTGTGGCCGGCGCGCGGCGAGCGCGAGGAGCGCTCCCCTGCGAGCCAGCTCGAGCGCGGTCGCACGGCCGATGCCGCTCGAGGCTCCGGTGATCACCACGACCGAGCCCTTCAGCGTCCTCCTCTTCATCATCCACCTCCTCCTCGAGAGAGAGGTGCAGGCCACGTGCCACGGCTGGCACGTCGCGTCCGCGCGGCACGTCGCGTCCGCACGTCGCGTCCGCGCGCCGCGGAGACGAAAATCTTCGCGCTGGAGGGAGCTGGGAGCGGGCAGGACGGTCGTCAGCCCCGGGTGAAGCGCTCGAGCGCCTCGAGGAACCAGGCAGGCTGCTCGACCTGGGGGAAGTGACCTGCGTCGGCGATCAGCGCGAGCTCGGCGCCCATGCGCGCGGCGAGCTTGCGCGCCGCCGCCGCGCTGGTGCCCGCCAGGCGGTCCTCCGCGCCCCAGAGCAGGAGCGTGCGGCAGCGCGGAGGTCGCGGCGGATCCTCGGGCGCTCGGAGCAGGCGGCCGAGGACGCGGAAGGCGGGGGGCGGCCTGCGCGAGCGACCGGCGAGGAGGCCCACGACCTCGGCGGGCGCCCGGCTGGGATCCACGAACGCGTCGCGGAGCGCGCGCGGGCTCCAGGCGAGCCAGCGGAAGATCGTGCCCGCCAGCTGCGCGAACGGGGGCGCGCCGAGGAGGAGCCGGAGCGGCCGGGGCGGCGCCAGGACCGGGCCACCGTTGACGAGCACCAGCCCGGCGCAGCGCTCCGGCGCCAGCGAGGCGAGGGCGGAGGCGCAGGCTGCGCCGAAGGAATTCGCCCTTCATCGCGGAGCGTCCGAGGGACGCGAGCAGGGCGAATTGCGACGACGAGCGCGCGCTCGATCCCGAGCTCGTGGAGGAGCGACGCCAGCCAGCGGCCATAGGCGGCGAAGCTCGCCAGGCCGGGGCCGGGCTCGCCGACGCCGGGGAGCTCGGGCGCGATCACCTGGTGCCGCTCCGCGAGCCGCTCCCAGATCACAGCCTCCCTCGGTAGGCCCGGATCTCGGTCGACCCCCGGTAGACCCGGTAGACCCGGTAGACGCCA
>JAKLHH010001295.1 GCA_022710245.1 Myxococcota bacterium | reverse complement strand
CGCCGGGTCATCGAGGATCGCGTCGACCCCGTAGAGCCCGAGGAGCCCGTCGCCGAGCTCCAGCACGATGACGTCGGGCCGGTCCACGGCGAGCTGGCTGAGGAGCGAGCGCGCCGTACGGGGCGCGAGCTCCGGGGTGGTGGTGACCACGCCGAAGTCGGTGAAGATCAGCGTGCGCGCAGCGCCGGCGTCCTCCATCGCCAGGATGTCACGCCGGAGCGAGACGCCCGTCGCCTTGCCCGCGGCGACGCGGAGCCCGCGGTGCGCGAGCGCCTGCACCAGCGCGCAGGCCGCGGCGGTCTTGCCGGCGTTCATCGAGGTGCCCACGATGGCGATCACCGGTACGCCCTGCAGCTCCAGCGCGTCGGTGGTCGGCAGCGCGCTCTGGCCGATGTGCGCCGGCACGCCGATCCGCTCCGCCAGGTAGGGGAAGTGCAGGACCTGGCCGAGCACCTCGCAGACGAAGGGCTCGCCGAGGTCTGGGTTCACGCTGTCGCAGACCCCGAGCACCCCGCCGAGGTTGAGGAGGTTCAGGTGGTCCCCCGGCCGCACGGTGTCAGGCAGGTGGCCCGAGTAGCCGAAGAGCGCCTTGCGGTGGCCGAGGGCCACGGCGGCCAGGTCCCCCGGCTTGAGCTTCGAGAGGCGGCCGGTCGGCAGCTCGAGCTGATTGTAGACGCTCTTCGAGTTGAGCACGCGGACCGCCACCACGCCGCCCTCGACCGCGGGGATCTCGTCGTCGAGGCGGACCTCGCGGGAGAGGCGGCAGTTGAGGGTGACCGAGCCGATCTTGTCGAGCAGGACCGTTCTCATGCGGTCCCTCCGAGGGCCGGGCGAGGAGGTAGGACGAGGTGCGACATGCGCCCCCTTACCGCAGGGTGCCGTGTTTGTCGATGGTTTTATCGCGGCGCCGCACAGGTCGGGCGGTCGTGCGGAGCGGCCGCGACCAACAATTCGGGCGAGGCGACGCCGCGCACGCCGAGCGACATTTTCCTGTGCAGGGTTGCTCAGTGCGTCATCACGCCGGAGCTACTGGTCGCCAGCCTCGAGGAGCCTCCGTGCCGCCGCGCCCGGGAGCAGGCGCCCCTCCCCGACCTCCTTCTCGAGGGCGGGGTAGAGCGCGGCCACGGGCGGGAGCGCGTGGAACCGCGCCGCGAGCTGCTCCGCCACCGCCGCCCGCAGCCCCTCGACCGCCTGCTCGTGGCGCCGCCGCGCCAGCGCGCCGCTCTGCTCCCCGAGCTCGCGGTGGCGGCGCACCGCGTCCCAGATCGCGCCCAGCCCGGCCCCGCTCAGCGCCGAGCAGGTGAGCACCGGCGGCTCCCAGCCTGCCTCGGCAGGTGCCAGGTAGCGCAGCGCCCCGGCGTAGTCCGCGCGCGTACGCTCGGCCCGGGCCAGGTTGTCTCCGTCGGCCTTGGTCACCACCACCGCGTCGGCGATCTCGACCACGCCGCGCTTCAGCCCCTGCAGCTCGTCGCCCGAGCCGGGCTGCACCAGCAGCAGGAAGAAGTCGACCATCCCGCGCACCGCGAGCTCGCTCTGTCCGACCCCGACGGTCTCCACCAGCACCACGTCGTGGCCGGCCGCCTCGAGGAGGATGATCGCCTCGCGCGTCCCGTGCGTCACCCCGCCGATCGAGCTGCCGGCGGGCGATGGGCGCACGAACGCGCGCGGGTCAGCCGCGAGCCTCGGCATCCGGGTCTTGTCGCCGAGGATGCTGCCACGCGAGAGCGGGCTCGAGGGGTCGACGGCGAGCACCGCGAGGCGCCGCCCCTCCTCGAGGAGGCGCACCCCGAGCGCCTCGATCAGGCAGCTCTTGCCGACCCCGGGCGGCCCGCTGACGCCGATCCGCACGGCGCTGCCGGCGCGCGCCAGGAGCCTCGCGACCAGCTCGAGCGCCAGGTCCTGGTGGGCGCGGGCGCTGCTCTCGACGAGCGTGATCGCGCGAGAGAGGATCGCGCGGTCAGCGGCGAGGACGCCGGCCGCGAAGTCATCGAGGCTGAGGGCGCGGCGCGAGCCGCCGGTCGCGGGCATGCGGCAAAGCCTAGGGGGATCAGCGCGCGAAGACAACCCCGGACCCGGAGTCAGCCCCGGGTCGAGGAGGCTCATCCCCTAGCCACACCAGGGGTCAGCTGTCTCCAGCGCGGCCGCGCCAGCATAAACATTGGCTCCGGACCAGCAATCGGCGGCTGGCACGCGGGGGCTGGCGCGCTGGCCAGGGCGACGCATGACCTCAGCGCGGCGGCGAGCGAGCGGGAGAAGGTCAGCGAACCCACCGGCTTGGACCTGGCCCGACGGTTGCTAGCTCTGTGGGTCAGCCAGGAGAGACGATGCGCTTCAGCTTCACCCTCGCCCTCGCTGCTCTGCCCCTCGGCCTCGCGGGGTGCCCATCGTCTCAGTCGCCCTGCGCCGCAGCGAGCCAGCATGTCTCCGAGTGCATGGGCGGCAAGGCGCACGTGAACCAGACCACCTGCACCAGCGCGGCGGCCGAGCTGCTGCTGGAGACCCCCTGCGAGAAGCTGCAGACCCGCGCCGCCCAGGCCGACTGGG
>JAKLHH010001294.1 GCA_022710245.1 Myxococcota bacterium | reverse complement strand
CACCTCCGAGCGCCTCGCGCACCTCCGAGCGCACCTCCGAGCGCCTCGCGCACCTCCGAGCGCCTCGCGCACCTCCGAGCGCCTCGCGCACCTCCGAGCGCCTCGCGCACCTCCGAGCGCTCGCGCCTAGCACCTTGGTGCGCGGCGTCTCCAACATTATGCTGCAAGACATAATGCTGTGATGCATAATGTTCGGCATGCGCTTCCTGGATCGTACGGAGGAGCTGCGCCGGCTGAAGCGGCTCATGCTGCAAGGACGGGGCGCTCGCCGTCGTCTGGGGCCGCCGCCGGATCGGCAAGACTCGCCTCCTCCTCGAGTGGGTCCGCTCCGGCAAGGGCCTCTACTGGGTGGCCGACGAGTCGGCCGCTCCCCTGCAGCGGCGCAACCTGGCCCTCACCCTCGAGGTGAGGCTGCCCGGCTTCAGCGAGGTCGACTACCGCGACTGGGGCTCGCTCCTCTCGCGGCTCGCCCACGAGGCTCGCCAGCGCCGCTGGCGCGGCCCCCTGGTCCTCGACGAGCTCCCCTACCTGGTCGGCGCCTCACCGGAGCTCCCGGCCGCCCTGCAGCGCTTCCTCGACCACGACGCCCGCGCCGCCGGGCTGGTGGTCGCGCTCGCCGGCTCCAGCCAGCGGATGATGCAGGGGCTGACGCTCGACGCGAGCGCGCCGCTCTATGGCCGCGCCAGCGAGCTGCTGCGGCTCCGGGCGCTCCCTGCCGGGTGCATCGGCGGGGCGCTCGGCCTGCGCGACGCCCAGCGCTGCGTGCAGGCCTGGGCGCTCTGGGGCGGCGTCCCGCGCTACTGGGAGCTCGCCGCCGCGTTTCGCGACCAGCGCCAGGCGGTGGAGGCCCTCGCCCTCGATCCCCTGGGCCCGCTCCACGACGAGCCAGCCCGGCTGCTCCTCGAGGAGAGCCCGCCTGCCGTCGCGCTCCGCCCGATGCTCGACGCGATCGGCGCCGGCGCGCACCGCGTCTCCGAGATCGCGGGGCGCATCGGGCAGCCTGCCACGTCGCTGACGCGCCCTCTCGCGCGCCTGCAGGAGCTGGAGCTCGTGGTCCGCGAGACGCCCTTCGGCGAGCCCGAGCGCTCCTCGAAGCGGGCGCTCTACCGGCTCGCCGACCCTTTCCTGCGGCTCTGGTTCTCCTTCATCGCGCCGCGGCGGTCGCTGCTGATGCAGGTCCCGCGCGCGACGCGGCTCTCTCTGCTCGACGGTGCGCTGCCCCACCTCTGCGCCGCGACCTGGGAGGAGCTCTGCCGGCAGGCCGTGCCCCGCCTCGCGGGCCTCGGCGGGCACACCTGGGGCACGGCCAGCCGCTCCTGGTCGGCCGGCGGCCCCGAGTGGCACGTGGTCGCCGAGGGCGTGGAGCGGCGCGCGCTCCTGCTCGGCGAGGTGAAGTGGGTCGAGGGCGAGCCCTCGGTGCGCGCCCTCGAGGAGGCGATCGGGTCACTCCTCGCCAGGGGGGTCCCCTCGGTGCGTCAGGCAGAGGGCGCCTCGGTGCACCACGTGGTCTTCATGTCCCGCCTGCCGCGACGCGCGCCCGCCCGCCTGGCGGAGAGGGTCCAGCTCGTCGACGCCAAGGAGGTCCTCGCGGCTCTCGGGTAGCTCACCACCGCGGCGTGGGCAGGAGCTCCGCCGCGCCGACGCCCTTGCCCGCCTCGACGACGAGCCAGGTCGGCAGCGGCCGCGGATGCTGCGCCGGCACGTGCAGCTTGAGGTGCCCGAGGTGCAGGGTGAGATCGCCGAGCACCGCCGACAGCCCGCGCGCGCTGAGCGGGTCGGGTCCGTCCATCAGCTGGAAGTGGAGGTGCGGCTCGAGGGAGTTGCCGCTGTTGCCGCAGCGGCCGAGCTCCTCGCCGGCGCGCACGCGGTCGCCGACCTTGACGCGCAGCTTCGGCCGCAGGTGCAGGTACGCGGTGTGCTCGCCCCCCTGATGGCGCAGCACCACGAAGTTCCCGGCGACCTCCTCCGGGCGCGCGAGGAGCTGCTGCCAGCCCGGGCGACTGCCGACGGGCTCGTTCTCGGCGAGGCCGTCCTGCACGCGCACCACCTCGCCGTCCGCCGCCGCCAGCACCGCGCGGCCGTGCGCGAGGTAGCTCGCCAGGCGCTGCGGGTCGCCCCGGTAGGTCGCCCCGCCCTCGCCGAGGACGCCGAGGTCCACCGCGAAGGTCTGCGAGGCGAGGACGCCGTCCGCGTGGTCCTCGTCGAAGCGGCTCCCCTGCATCACCCACCAGCGCCCGGCGACGGGCAGCCGGAGCGGCGTCCGCTGGGCGTGGAGCTGCACCGCGACCACCCGCACGGCGGTGCCCGAGTCCGTCTCCACCTGGCAGCGGAGCCGGTCGGCGAGCTCGCCGGGCCGCGCGAGGAGGAGCGAGTGGGTCAGCGAGGCGCTCTCGCCGGGCGCGAGGCGGAGGTCGCGGCGCGGGCGAGTGAGCGCGCCCCGCCAGCGGTGCGCGGCCGCGAGCGACTGGCGGTCGCGGATGACGATCCAGGCCACCGGGCGCAGGCGCTCGGCGAGCTCGGCGCCCTCCAGCTCGAGGCGGCCCACGGAGCGCCCGCCGCGCT
>JAKLHH010001293.1 GCA_022710245.1 Myxococcota bacterium | reverse complement strand
GTCGCGCCGGCCCGCTCCTCGAGCTGGACCACGAGCGGCACCTTCGCCACCGGGTAGCCGAGGCCAGCGAGCTCGCCCCTCAGCCCCTGCCAGGCCGCGACGAGGGGCCTCTCCTTGCCGGCGTCGTCGCCGGCCACGAAGACGAGCCCGTCGAGGCCCTTCAGGATCAGGCGGCGCGACGCGGCGAAGCTCGGGCCGGGGCAGCTGTAGAGGTGGAGGCGCACCGTGTGGCCCTGCACGGGGCCCTGCCAGCGCGGCACGAAGTCGAACCAGAGCACCCGCTCGGTGTCGGTGCCAGCGCCCGAGAGCTTGCCCTTGCGCGCCGGGTCGGCGCGCTTCTGGTCGAGGAGCTTGAAGGTCTGGCGCACGAGCTCGGCGAGCTCGGCGCTGGGGGCGCCGCAGTAGACGATCTTCAGGTTGAGCTCTTTCGTCTGCGGGTTGATGAAGGCCGCGTCGGCGCTCCCAGCGAGGAGCGTCAGGGCGAAGGCGATCGGCCACGCGCGCATGAGACCTGCTAGCACGGGCTCCTGGCGTTGACAACGGCGGGCCGCCGCGCCGCCCGCCGATCGGCCCCGGGGCGCGGGGTCCGGAGGCGCGGAGATCGTGGTAAGGTGGTGCCAGCTCCATGACCTCCACCGTTGACCCACTGATCGGCCGACAGCTCGGCAACTATCGCCTCCAGCACCAGCTCGGCGCCGGCTCGATGGGCAGCGTCTACCTCGCCGAGCACGTGGAGCTGGGGCGCCGCATGGCGGTGAAGGTCCTGGGCGCCAGCGCGGCCGCGCTGCCCGGGATGGCCGGCCGCTTCCTCGCCGAGGCGCGCGTGGTGGCCGCGATCGAGCACCCGAACGTGGTGGAGATCTTCGACTTCGGCGAGGTCGATGGGCGGCTCTACTACCTGATGGAGCTCCTCGACGGGCGCGAGCTGCGGGCGCTGATCGAGGAGCGCGGGACGCTCTCGGCCGAGGAGGTCTCGCCGCTCCTCGAGCAGATCTGCGGCGCGCTGGAGGCGGCCCACGCGCGCGGCGTGGTCCACCGCGACCTGAAGCCCGGCAACGTCGTCCTGCTCCAGCGGCCGCCGCCGCTCCTCAAGCTGGTCGACTTCGGCATCGCCAAGTGGGCCGGCGCGGGCACGACCGCCGCCGAGCAGACGGCCCCGGGCACCATGCTCGGCACGCCGCGCTACATGGCGCCCGAGGCGGCCGCGGGCGACCTCCAGCGGATCGGTCCGCTCACCGATCTCTACTCGCTCGGCGTGATGCTCTACCGCATGCTCGCCGGGCGCTTCCCCTTCGAGGCCGAGAGCCCGCTCGAGCTGGCGCTGCAGCACGTGAACGAGCCGCCGCCGCCGCTCGCGTCCGTGGCGCCGGCGGTGCCTGGCGAGGTGGCCGCGCTCGTCGACCAGTGCCTCTGCAAGCGGCCCGAGGAGCGGCCTGCCTCGGCGCGCGAGGTGGCGAGCCGCTTCGCAGCCGCGCTCGCGGCCTCGCCGCGGCCGCTGGCACCCGCCCCCCGCGCGGCGACGGGCGCGGCGAGCGGCGCGGGCGAGACGACTCGCCCGACGCTCGACGACACCGACCCGTCCCCTCCGGCCGTGGCCGCGGCGGAGGCGACCGTGCCTGCCTCGCCCCGCGCGGTCGCGGCGGCACCGCCGGCCGACGACACGCTGGTCGACGAGCGCCCGGCGGTCGGGCAGATCGCGGACGAGGCAGCCGCGCCACCGGCAGATTCGCCCAGCGTCGCGGAGCGTCCGCAGGACGCGAGCGGGGCGGCTCCCGAGGACGAGCAGGCCGTCTCCGCGCTCCTCGACTGGCTCAGCCGCAAGGGCGACTTCCCGGCCATCACCCGCAGCGTGACCGAGATCAGCTCCAAGGCGCTCGTGCACAGCCGCTCGTCGGCGAGCGACGTCGCCGAGGTGATCCTGCGCGACGTGAGCCTGACGACGAAGTTCCTCCGCCTGGTCAACTCCGCCTACTACGAGCGCGGCGGCGGCGCCGTCAGGACGGTGGGGCACGCGGTGGTGATGCTCGGCTTCGACCAGGTGCGGATGGCGACGCTCAGCCTCACGCTCTTCACCAACGTCCGCGGCCGGCCGCACGCGACTGAGCTGATGGAGGGGGCGATCCGCTCGCTCTTCGCCGCCGAGATCGGTCGCCGCCTGGCCCAGCGCGCCGGGCTGCGCGCCACCGAGGAGGCCTACATCTGCTCGCTCTTCCGCGGCGTCGGCAAGCAGATGGTGATCTACTGCCTGCCCCAGCAGTGGAGCCAGATCTGCGAGCTGGTCGAGGAGAAGGGCTTCAGCGAGGAGCGCGCCGCGCGCTCGGTGCTCGGGATCGGCTTCGAGGCCGTCGACGCGGGCATCGCGAAGCGCTGGCGGCTCTCGGAGCGGCTGGTGGAGAGCCTGGCCCCGGCGGCCCCCGGCCCGCTGCCGCGGCCGCGCAAGGAGGCCGAGGCGCTCCGCGGGCTCGCCGGCCTCGCCTCCGAGCTCTGCAAGCTGGTCGAGTCGGAGACGCCGGCCTCGGGCGAGGTACGGCTCCAGGAGCTCGCCAAGCGTCACGCTGCGGTGCTG
>JAKLHH010001292.1 GCA_022710245.1 Myxococcota bacterium | reverse complement strand
GCCGAAGGTGCAGATCTTCGGCACCCTCGAGGGCGGCATCAACCTCCTCGAGGTGCGTCACTCGCGGTTCTACCTCGGCCAGTACACCCAGGCCGGCTGGAGCGCGGCGTGGGTGCGCTCGGGAGCGCTGCGCGCCATCGTCGGGCTCGCCATCCGGCCCTGGCATGTCGCCTTCCGCGTCGAGGCGAACTATGAGGTCTACTGGACCTTCTCGCTCCCGGAGCCGATCGAGTTCGCGGGGCGCGTCGAGTACAACCTCGAGAAGAAGAAGTACGAGCGTCGGCGCACCGATGTCTACGAGGTGGCCTCGGGGATGGGCAACGTCTTCTTCAGCGCGAACCTCTACTACTAGCGGGCAGCGATGACGAGCGAGGCGCAGAGCACGAGCAGGTGGCAGCGGGGCGCGGCGCTCGCGGCGACGCTCGCGGTGCTCGGCGGCGTGAGCGGCTGCTTCACCCGCTACGAGGAGGATCGGATCCAGCGGCTCCGCGTCACCACGCGCCCACCCGCGGCGGTCCTCGTGCGCGACGCGCGCGGGCTCCTGCCCCTCGGGGCCTCGCCGGTCACCATCGAGCAGCGGTACACCGCGACGGTCGAGCGCTTCCGTCACTGGCACTGGATCTGGCCGGCGATCTTCACCGGCGGCCTGGCCGGCGGGCTCTACCTCACCACGGACGGCCAGCGCGGCCGGGAGGGGGCGGGCGCCGCCCTCGGCGCGATCTCCGGGGTCGCGCTCTTCTGCTCGCTGATCGCCAACATCGTGTTCGAGGCCGGCTCCGGCCGCGTGGTGAGCGCCTCGCCGAGCGAGATCAAGGTCTGGGTGCAGGCGCCGGGGCAGCCGCCGGTCGAGCGGTCGGTGACGCTCGCGCTCCCCCGTCGGGGGGAGGACGATCGGATCACGACGACCATCCTCGACGCCAACCCGCCGAGCTCGCAGCCGGCGACGAGAACGAAGGCCCCTGCGCCGCGGCTACCGCGCGGCACGCGGCTCGCGGTCTTCGAGGCCTCCGACCAGACCGGCTCGCTCTCGGTGGCGCAGCGGCGGGAGCTCGGCGAGCGGCTGGCGCTGCGCCTGGCAGGGCAGGGGCTCGAGGTGGTGCCCTCCCCTGAGCTCCGGGCGTGGCTCCTCTCGGCGGGCGTGGCAGGGCCGTGCTCGCCAGGGACCTGTCAGGCGCTGGCCGGCAGCGCGGTGCGGGCCGACAAGACGGTCGCCACGCGCGTCGTGAAGCTCCGCGGCGGCTGCGCGGTCCACGGGACGCTCACCACGGCCTCGCTCTACTTCGCCCACGAGGAGCGCGCGGTGACGGTCCTCGCGTCGGGGTGCGCTCCCGCGGCGCTGCTCACCGCCATCGACCAGCTCGCGGGGGAGCTCGGGGTCGAGTGAGGCGTCGCCTCCGCGAGGGGGGGAGGACCAGGGAGACTAGGGGCAGTTCCAGGGCTGGTACGGATCGACGATGCACTCCCCCAGGTCGCAGATCTTCCCCACCGGGCAGTCGTTGTGGTGCTTGCACTGCTTGCCGATGCCGAACCCGAACGGCCCGAGCGGCACGCACTCGCCGAAGTCACAGTAGGCGTTGTTCCCGCACGCGCTCTGGCTGATCACCTGGGCGGGCTGGCAGGAGCTGTCCACCGTGCACGGCCCCCAGGTCCCGTCGGCCTTGCACTTGCGGTGCACGCCGCAGTAGCAGTCGCACGACTGGATCGCTCCGGGCGGACATGGCTCGGTCGCGGGCAGCTTGCCGCAGACGTTGCCTTCGTCGATCTGAGCGTCGCCGTCGTTATCGACGCCGTCGCAGCACTCCTGCCCCGCGGGGCACGCCGGCTTGCAGGCCGGGCAGTCAGGGTCCTTGCAGTCCACCAGCCCGTCGCCGTCGTTGTCGATCCCGTCCGCGCAGTTGGTCTCCTTCTTCGGCGTCGGAGTCACCGGCGTCCCCTGATCTGGAGTCGGCGTGGCGCGATCGCAGACGAGGAGGCCCGCCTGCACGGTGCAGCTCCAGACGTTCACGCCCGCGGGACCGTTGGTCGGGTTCGGCGGCGTCGCCTTCGTGCAGGTGGTGACGCCGTCCGCCGCCTTCTCGCAGCTCCAGCCGCCGCCGCCCGGCGGCAGCGAGGACGGCGTGCCGGTGCAGACGAAGCTGCTCGCCGTCCAGGTGCAGGTCCAGCCGCCGTGGCCGCCCGGCGGGACCGGCGTCTCCTGCTGGCACTTCTTGGGGTTCTGGCTGCAGTCCCAGAGCCCCTGGCACTTGCAGACCGTCCCCTTGTCCGGGTCACCCCAGCAGACGGTGAGGCCGCTGGTGCAGCACTTCGCCTGCTCGACGCACGGCGCGAAGGGATCATCGCCCTTCCCGCCGGTGCCACCTCCCGCATCGCTCCCCAGACCCGCCTCGCCGATGCAACCCGCGAGCAGGACGGTCAGGAGCGCAGCATGACGCATGGATCCTCCTTGCATGCAGCTGAGGAGGAGCAACAGGGGTGCCAGCGAGCCGCACGCCGAGGCCCGCGGGGTTGGCCACCGGGCATGAGCACTGGTGCGCTGCTGGCTCGGGTCAGCTGTCCCCACGTGTGACCG
>JAKLHH010001291.1 GCA_022710245.1 Myxococcota bacterium | reverse complement strand
CTGCTCGTTGTCCGGCGTGGCGACGCGGCTCATGGCCCGCACCTTGGAGTAGCTCACCTCGCCGCGCGAGAAGGCCTCGCGGATGCGAGGCAGCGTCTCGAGCGAGCGCGCCACCCGCAGCCGCTCGCGCGCGGTCCCGAGGTCCAGCCCGACCCGCCACGCCAGCCACTGCGCGCAGGAGCGGGCGCCGGATCGGGTCCAGCCCTCGCGCCGCTCGAACTCGGCGAGGTCGAGCAGCAGCCGGCAGGTCGCCGCGTCGATGTGAGCCGAGAGCTCGCCGATCTCCGCCTCGAGCTCCTCCAGGCTGCGCTTCTCGTCGCCGACGGTCGTCGTCTCCATCGCGTGCTCCTCGCCTTTGCGCGCGTCTACTATAGCGTGCTGTTTTTCGACGCTGCGTGCGGCCCGAGGAGCGCGCGCGCGGCGTCTAGACCGCTCGCGACGCTCCACGCTCCTCGGACGCGCCTCCAGCGCCGCCTGGCGCGTCGAGAGGGCGCAGACCGCAGCGCGATGCAGTCGCGAGGCGAGGTCGGTCGCCGAGGCTGTCAAGCAGAAAGTGCTCTCGAACGTGAAAACGATCGCTGCGGATGAAGCGCTCAGACGATCAGCATCGCGTCCCCGAAGCTGTAGAACCGGTAGCGCTGCGCGACCGCCTCGCGGTAGGCGGCCAGGATCAGCTCGCGGCCGGCGAGCGCCGAGACCAGCATCAGCAGCGTGGAGCGCGGGAGGTGGAAGTTGGTGAGGAGCCCCTCGACCACCGCGAAGCGGTGCCCCGGCGTGATGAAGATCTCCGTCCGTCCCTCGCCGGCCTTGCCGCCGGAGGCCTCGAGGGTCCGGACGCTGGTGGTGCCCACGGCGATCAGGCGCCTCCCCCCGGCCCTCGCGCCCGCGATGGCCGCCGCCGTCTCGTCGGGGACGAGGTAGCGCTCGGACTCCATCCGGTGCTCCTCGACGACGTCGCTGCGCACCGGCACGAAGGTCCCCGGCCCCACGTGGAGCGTGACCGACCGCCGCTCGAAGCCGCCCGCGTCGAGGCTGGCGAGGAGCTCGGGGGTGAAGTGCAGCCCCGCGGTCGGCGCGGCGACCGAGCCCTCGACCCGGGAGTAGACCGTCTGGTAGCGCTCGCGATCCGCCGGCTGCTCCTCGCGGCGGATGTAGGGTGGGAGCGGCATCACGCCGTGCGCGAGGAGCCGCTCCGCGGGCTGCACCGCGATCCGCGCTCGTCCCTCCACGGGCACCTCGAGGACGCGCAGCTCGGGCGGCGGCGCCGAGGCTCCGTCGCGGGGCATGACCTGCAGCGGTTCGCCGGCGGCCAGCGTCTTCGAGGAGCGCAGCATGCACGCCCAGGTCTCCTCGTCGTCCGCCGAGGAGAGCCGCTCGAGGAGCAGCACCTCCACCCGTCCGCCCGTCGCGCGCCGCGCCCAGAGCCGCGCCGGGATCACGCGCGAGTCGTTGAAGACGAGCAGCGCTCGCGAGGGCAGGAGCGCCGCCAGGTCGCGGATCCGGTGGTGCGAGATCGCGCCGCTCGCGCGCTCGAGGAGCAGCAGCCGTCCGCCGTCACGCTCCGCGGGCGGGTGCTGGGCGATCAGCTCGGGGGGCAGCTCGTAGTCGAAGTCGAGGGCGCGCATCGCGCGGAGAAGCTACCCGCTGCGAGGTCGGGGCTCAAGCGGTTCTGGTTCGCGCCCAGACTCTCGTCTGGCTCAGAGCCGCGGGCCGGCCGCCGCCACCTCGGGCGGCGCCTCGCTCTCGAACTGGCGGAAGTTCTCGCGGAAGAGGCCGGCGAGGCGCTCCGCCTGGCGCGCGTGGGCAGTCGGGTCCGACCACGTCCGCGCCGGGTCGAGGAGCTCGGCGGGCACCCCAGGGCACTCGGTCGGCACCTGGAAGCCGAAGCGCGGATCTTCCCGGGTCGGCGCCCCGAGGAGCGCCCCGGAGAGCGCCGCGTCCACCATCGCCCGCGAGTGGCCGATCGCCATCCGCCGCCCGACGCCGTACGGCCCGCCGGTCCACCCGGTGTTGATCAGCCAGCACTGCACGTGGTGCTGCCCGAGCTTCTCGCCGAGGAGCTGGCTGTACACCGTCGGGGGCAGCGCCATGAACGGCGCGCCGAAGCAGGCGCTGAAGGTCACCTGAGGCTCCGTGATGCCCCGCTCGGTGCCCGCCACCTTCGCGGTGTAGCCGGAGAGGAAGTGGTAGCGCGCCTGCTCCGCGCTGAGCCGGCTCACCGGCGGCAGCACCCCGAACGCGTCGCAGGTGAGCATGACCAGGTTCTTCGGGTGGCCGGCGCAGCCGCTGACCACGGCGTCCTCGATGGCGTCGAGCGGATAGGCGGCGCGGGTGTTCTCGGTCAGCGACGCGTCGTCGAGATCGAGCTCCCGCGTGTCCGGATCGAAGCTGACGTTCTCGAGGACGGTGCCGAACCGCCGCGTCGCCCCGAAGATCTGCGGCTCCGCCTCGGGCGAGAGGTGGATGGTCTTCGCGTAGCAGCCGCCCTCGAAGTTGAAGACGCCCTCGTCGGACCACCCGTGCTCGTCGTCGCCGAGGAGGCGCCGCCGCGGGTCCGCCGAGAGGGTCGTCTTGCCG
>JAKLHH010001290.1 GCA_022710245.1 Myxococcota bacterium | reverse complement strand
AGTCATACTCTCGGTATTTCGAGGAGGCGCAACGAAGCCCGCGGCGAAAGAGACCCGCGCAGCGTGTTCTACTGAGGCGAACTGTGGGGTTAGGGTCGCTGCAGGGTCACTGGAGACCGTCCGGGAGCTGACGATGAGCATGCTGATGTCGGTCTACGCGCTGACCGAGGCCGACCTGGCGCGAGTGCTGGCCGAGCCCGGCCTCGTCCATGCCCTCCTCGACTGCGAGCCTGGCGCGCGCGCCGCGGCCGCTCTCCCGCGCCGTGAGTGCGCGCTCGACCGAGCGTGGCAGGCGATCCACTTCGTGCTGACCGGAGAGCTCGATGGGGACGGGACCGGCCCGCTCGGGTTCCTCCTCGGGGGTGGCGCGGACGTCGGCGACCTCGACCTCGGCTATGGCCCGGCCCGCGCCTTTCGCGCCTCCGAGGTCGCCGCCATCGCGCAGGAGCTCGGCCCGGTGTCGCCGGAGGTCTTCGCGGCACGGCTCGACCACGGGGCGATGGTCGACGAGGGGATCTACGGTGTCGGCGACGACGAGGACGAGGACCGCGAGTACATCCTCGGCGCCTTCCAAGAGCTCCGCGCCTTCGTCCTCGCCGCCGTCGAGGCGCGCGAGGGCCTCATCGTGGCGCTGGTCTGACGCAGAGGAGCGCTTCGCGGTCATGGGACTGGTCGCCGACAGGTTCCGAGCTGAGGAGTGTCGGACCGAGCAGGGCGTCTTCTTCGGCGACGACGAGGTCATCCTGCTGGGCGACGGGGAGGGCCGCTTCGACGCCGCGGAGCGCAGGCCAGTGACCGCGCTCGTCGACGTCGACCCGCAGGGCTGGTGCTCGCTCGATCGCCACCCGAGCTGTCAGCTGCTGGAGCCCGAGCTGCTGGTCGTGGGCGGCGGGACCTCGTGGGAGGGAGAGGGGTGGCTCGCCGCCATCGAGCCAGCCGGCGAGCGCCTCGTCTGGCTGCTCCATCTGGCCACCAGCGAGCTCTTCACGAGCGTGCAGCGGGTCGGCGGGGACCTCGTCGCGGTCTCCGGGGAGTATCCGACCCGTCTCGAGTGGCGCGTGCCGCTGCGCTCACCCGAGCGGGCGACGTTCTCGCGCGTCAGCCCCGCCGCGCGCGAGCGATAGCGGCACGCGGAGACCCACCCGCGCTCGCGGTTGCCCTGGAGGCGCGATACTCCTCGACAGGCGACCTGGAAGGTCCATATGCTAGAGCACCGTCACGAGTGAGCATGCGACGCGCCCTGCTGATCCTGCTAGTCGCCTCGGCGCAGCTCCACGCTGCTGCGGCCAACGCCGAGACCCCCGCCGCTGCGGCCCTTGCCCGCGGCAAGGCGCTCTTGGTCGGCGGGCGCTTCTAGATGCCTCACCTCCACGACTGCGCCCTGCTGCTCCTCGCGGCGTCCTGCGCGGGCTGCCTGATGACGGCCGACCAGACCCTCTGGCAGCGCCACGACGCGAGCCGCGACCGGACCGCGGATCTCCGGCAGGACAGCGCCCCTGACCATGCCAGCGCTCCGGACCGCACCCCCGATCGCGCCGGCGACCGCCCGGGTGCGGACGCGCCGGGCGCCGATCGGCCGCACGACACCGCGCCGACACCCGATCAGTGCAGCACCCAGCAGCTGGTCGTCGCTGGTCCGAGCGATGACGGCGAGGTCGGCGACAACTTCTGGTTCGTCAACGGCGAGTCAGCCGGCATCTTCATCGGGTACTACGGCGCCGGCAGCGAGTGGGGCTACTTCCGCTTCGCGCTGGCGCAGCCGCTCAAGCCGGGCGCCACGATCGTCGAAGCCCGCCTCTCGCTGACCGGGACGCCGGGCGCGACGAGCTGGGACCCCTCCACCCACGCCCTGCAGATCTCCCTCGAGGACAGCGCCGACGCGACCGCGGTCTCCGGGGACGGCGACCTCCCGTTCACCGGAGGTCGGACGACGGTGAGCGGCTTCGCCCGCTGGCCCGCGAGCGGTGGCCTGACCTGGCTCGAGGGCCAGGAGAACCTCTCGCCGAACCTCGCCTCCCTCGTGCAGGCGCTCGTCAGCAAGCAGGGGCTGGCGAAGGGGAGCCACCTCCAGCTCTGGATCCGCGCCGACCAGGCAGTGGGCGCGGACGTCGTCGCCCTGGACTACTCGCAACCAGGCTTCGCGAGCCGCCCGACCCGCCTCACCATCACATCCTGCCCCTGACCACGATGCCACGTCCTGATGCACCGAGTACACGCCAGCCCACTCGTTGTAGTGCGAGCCGAGCGCGGCCCAGAGGCGCTTCACGCCGACGGCGAGCTGCCCGTCGACGGCGAGCGCCTCAATAGACGTAGAGGATGTTGCCGGCCGGGACGATCAGGTGGCCCGACGCGAGCGCCATTCCGCGGTACTCGTAGCAGCCCACCTTTCCAAAGTGGTGAGCGGATCGCTTCGCGCCGCTGGTCGCGTCCAGCTCGTAGACAGTGCCGCCGAAAGACGCGGCGAAGACCTGGTTCCCTGCCCCGGCCACCACAGCCGAAGCGCAGAGGTTGCTGTCTGCCAGGAAGGTCCACTTGGTCTTCATCGACTGGAGATCGACCGCGGACAGAGGCCCCTCCGCGAGG
>JAKLHH010000129.1 GCA_022710245.1 Myxococcota bacterium | reverse complement strand
CGTCCGGGGCGACGAGCAGGCGATCTTCGTGGTCGGCAGCGAGGGCCAGATCCTGCGCAACGACGGCGGCGGCTGGCTCGCGCAGCAGAGCCGCTGCGGCAACGATCTGGAGAGCGTCTGGGGCGACCGCCACGGGCTCTGGGTGGTGGGCGAGGCGGGGACGATCCTCTACTATCACGAGCCCTGATATGATGGGGCGCGATGGCGCGCCTGAGCCCGCACACCACGGTCGCCGGCTACCGGATCCTCGATCTCCTCGCAGCGGCGGGGCATGGCCGAGGTCTACCTGGCGCGACGGCAAGGACCCTCGGGGTTCTCCAAGGTGCTCGCGCTCAAGGTGATGCTCGCGCAGCTCGCCGGTGACGAGACCTTCGTCCGCATGTTCGAGAACGAGGCGCGCATCGCCGCCCTCCTCAACCACCCCGGGATCGCCCAGGTCTACGACTTCGGCATCGACGGCGGGCTCTACTACCTGGCGATGGAGTACGTCGACGGCCCCAGCCTGAGCCGCGTCGCGGAGCGGTGCGAGCGCGCCGGCCAGCGCCTGCCGGTGACCGTGGCGCTGCGGATCGCCGCCGACATCTGCGGCGCCCTCGACTACGCGCACGGCCGCCGGGACGAGCGCGGCGAGCCGCTGGGCGTGATCCACCGCGACGTCTCCTGCGAGAACATCCTCGTCAGCTACGCTGGCCAGAGCAAGCTCGTCGACTTCGGCATCGCCAAGGCGCGCACCTCGCTCGGGCTGACCACCGCCGGGACCCTGAAGGGCAAGTACCCCTACATCGCCCCGGAGGGGCTGACCGGGTCGTCGGTGCCCCGCTCGGGGTGGTGGCCACCCTGGGGCTTCGCGGCAGCTCGGGCCTTCGCGGTGGTGTCGGCACCGGTCAGGGTTCAGTCGAGGCTGAACCCCGTCGCCCTGAGCAGCTGCGCCGTCACCTCGGCGAGCTCCTCCGCCGCCGGCGCCACGACGAGCTTCAGCTTCACCTTGCGCCCGGCGACATCGAGCCCGGGCCCCTTGCTGACCTTCCACCCCGCCGGCAGCAGCTCTCGCACGAGGCGCAGCACCGCCTGCTGGTCCACCGAAGGAGCGACGCGGATCCTCCAGCTCGTCCGGAACGCGAGGTCGTCGATGACCTCGTCATAGCGCGCCCCGACCTCGGGCGACACGAAGGCGAGCTCGATCCACTCGCCGTCCGCGCCGGTCTTCTTGCTCTTCTTGTACGGCCCGTGCTCCTTGCCCGCGAAGGCCTTGTCGATCTCGGCGAGCGCCAGGTTGATCTCCATCCTGCCGGACTCGTCGTAGGCCTGTCTCGCCGCCGGAGTGCCGCCGGCCGCGGTCTTCACCTCGAGCCCGAAGCCTGTCTCCTCAGCGAACCGCCGCGCGGTCTCCTCGAGCCACGCTGCGTCGGGCCTCGCCGGGGCGCTGACGCGCACCACGCGCTCGGCGGCGTGGATGGCCACCTTGCGGACCTGCGGGACCTCCTGACCGAGGAGCTGGAGCGCGAGCTGCTCGAGCGAGGCCAGGTGAGCCTCCGGGTGCACGACGACGTTCCAGCCCGTCCGGGCGGCGATCGCCTCGAGGGCCTGGGCATGACGCGCGCGCGCCACGTCGGGGAAGCGGAAGCAGAGCCGGAGCGACCAGGTCTCCCGCTCGGCGCCCCTGCGATAGAGCCCGCTGTCGGGGCCGAGGACCTCGTCGATGATGGCGAGCGCCGCGTTCTGCTCGAGCCGACCCGCTTCATCCCTGGCCGCGCCGCTGCCGGAGGCCGCCGGGCGAGGCGGCGCGAGGGGATCGGCGCAGCGGTAGAGGAAGGGCCGCCTGGCGTCCGCGACGAAGAGCCGCGGGTCGGCGCGGAGCAGCTCGCGGAGCGCGGTGAGGTCCGCGGGCAGGCGCGCGGTGCCGTACCAGGCCTCGGCGAGCTCGCTCGCCGAGTAGCTGGCCCCTCGGCGCTCGCCCTGCCACAGGTGTCGGTGCAGCTCCCGCAGCGCTGCTCCGTCGAGAGGCCGGCCCTGGCCGAGGCCCGCGACGGCCCGCCTCGGTCGCGCGCCCGCGGCTCCCGCCTCCAGCTCGAGCGTGTCCCCCGTCGCCGGGAGATGAACGCGCTGGCACCCCGCCGCGAAGAGCGACCGCGCCAGCGCCTCTCGTGCTGCTCCATCTCCGTGGACCAGCACGACCTCGCGCGGCGAGAGCGACGTCACCAGCCCGGTCAGCTCCTGGGCATCGGCGTGGGCGGAGAGCGCGTAGCTCGCGACCCTGCACCGCACCGGGATGGCTCGCCCATCGATCACCAGCTCCTGGCTCGCCCCGCTCGCGACCTCCTGGAGCCGTCGCCCTGGCGCCTCTTCGTCCTGGTAGCCCGTGATGGCGATGAGCGCCCTCTCGTCGGAGGCCAGCCGCGCGGCGTACCAGGCGCTCGGCCCGCCTGCGAGCATCCCCGAGGACGCCACGATGACACACGGCCCGCCGGCCAGGATGGCCTCGCGCTCGTCCGGCGAGCCGACGGGGCGAACCCTGCCGTCGGCGGTGTAGAACAGGCCCCGCCCCGACTCGGCCCGCTCGCGCAGCAGCGGCGAGAGGCACTCGCCAAACTGGGAGTAGACCCCGCAGATCGACCGGACCATCCCGTCGACCCAGACCGTGGCCGCGGGGGCTCCGTCGCGTGCGAGCGCCCGCCGCAGGATGAGGAGGACCTCCTGGGCGCGACCGAGGGCGAACGCCGGGATGAGGACCTTGCCGCCGCCGCGCAGCACCTCGAGCACGGTCTCCGCGAGCCGCTCCTCCTCGGCCTTGCGCGACGCGTGCAGCCGCGCGCCGTAGGTCGACTCGCAGACCACCACGTCCGGGGAGAACCGGGGCCTCGGCATGCCCGAGACGGTGAGCTGGTCGGTGAGCGAGACGTCGCCGGTGACGAGGAGGTTCCCCTCGGAGGTCTCCAGCCCCACCGCCGCCGCGCCGAGGACGTGCCCGGCGGGGAAGAACGTCGCCCTGATCGCACCGCCGCAGAGCGCCACCGGCTCGAGGAGCGGTACGGCCCGCGCGCGCGCCAGCAGCGCCTCGACGGCGGACGCGGGGTAGAGGGGGATCTCGCCCTCCTGGCCCGACTTCAGCTCCATCACCTTGAGGGCGTCGAGGAGCAGGATGCGGACGAGCCCCAGCGTGGGCCCGGTCATCCAGACCCCGGCCCTGGGGAACGCCCCATGAACGAGCGGCAAGGCGCCGGTGTGATCGAGGTGGGCGTGCGTCACCAGGACCTCGTCGAGCCCGCCCCGCTCCGTGGCCCGCGCCAGGTCCGGCAGCCGGTCCTGCTGGGCCGAGCCCATGCGCACACCCGCATCGACCAGGACGCGGAGCCCCGCGGCCTCGACGAGGACGCAGCTCGCGCCGACCTCGCCGGCGCCTCCGAGGAGATGGAGCTTCATGGCGGGAGGATAGCGGCGACGCGCACGGCGGGCAACGGTCCCGCCCGCGGTGTCCCCGGTGTCGGCGCGTCGGTTCCGCGCACCGCAGATCCGGCCGAGTGCCCGCGTCCCCCGCTGTCCCGCGCTGTCCCGGCTGTCCCGGCTCGGCTGGCTCGGCTGCGCCCGCTCGGCTTCGCCCGCGCTTGCGCCCCCGCCCCCGCTGCACTACCTTCCCCGCCCATGAGCAGCCACCACCTCACCGTCGCTGGTATCCGCGAGCACGTGAAGCAGCGCGCGCTCGCGGCGCTGAAGGAGCTCGGCGTGACCGAGGCGCAGATCGACCTCGTCCCGCCGCCCAACCCGGAGCTGGGGGACTTCGGCTTCCCCTGCTTCTCCCTGGCCAAGCAGCTGCGCAAGGCGCCCCCGGCCATCGCCGCCGAGGTCGCCGCGCACCTCGTGCCGGACGAGCTGATCGCGAAGGTCACGACCGACAAGGCCTACGTCAACGTGCAGCTCGACCGGCGGGCCCTGGTGGGCATCGTGCTCCGCCAGGCGCTCGGCGAGCGCGATCGCTTCGGCGCCGGCCAGGCCGCGCCGGCCCAGCGCTGGATGGTGGAGTTCTCCTCGCCGAACACCAACAAGCCGCTCCACCTCGGGCACCTGCGCAACAACATGCTGGGCTCGTCGGTGGCGACGATCCTGGAGTTCTTCGGTCACCAGGTGACGCGCATCAACCTGGTCAACGACCGCGGCGTGCACATCTGCAAGTCGATGCTCGCCTACCGCCGCTGGGGCGAGGGCCAGACCCCCGAGACGAGCGGCTGCAAGGGCGATCACCTGGTGGGCGACTACTACGTCCTCTTCGACCGCAAGCTCTCCGAGGAGTACGCGGCCTGGCAGGAGACCCCCGCGGCGAAGGAGCGGCTGGAGGCCTGGCTCGGCTCCCGCGCCGGCAAGGAGGCGCAGGCCGCGGCGGCAAAGGACCCGGCCGCGCCGCCCGTGGAGAAGGTCTTCTTCAGCGGGTACAAGGACGACTACTTCAACCGCGAGTCGCCGCTCGGCGCCGAGGTGCGCGAGCTCCTCCTCAAGTGGGAGGACGGCGACGCGGAGACGCTCTCGCTCTGGAAGCAGATGAACGGCTGGGTGCTCTCGGGCTTCGAGGAGAGCTACCGCCGGATGGGCGTCCGCTTCGACCACACGCAGTACGAGAGCCAGACCTACAAGCTCGGCAAGGAGCTGGTCGAGGCCGGCCTGCAGAGCGGCGCGCTGAAGCGCCTCGAGGACGGCGCGGTGGTCTGCGACCTCACCAAGGTCGGCCTCAAGGGCGAGAAGGTCCTGCTCCGCTCCGACGGCACCAGCGTCTACATGACGCAGGACCTCGGCACCGCGCTCGAGCGCTTCGACCGCTTCCAGCTCGACCGGCTGGTCTACGTGGTCGGCGACGAGCAGCTCTACCACTTCGACGTGCTCTTCCGCGTGCTCGGGCTCCTGCGCCCGGGCCTCGCCGAGGCCTGCTACCACCTCGCCTACGGGATGATCCGCCTGCCCGAGGGCAAGATGAAGAGCCGCGAGGGCACCGTCGTCGACGCCGACGACCTGATGGACGAGATGCACGCGCTCGCCCGCGCCGAGACGCAGAGCCGCGCCGACGAGGGCCGGGCCCACACCGAGGGGATCAACGAGGCCGAGCTCGAGCACCGCGCCGAGCGGATCGGGATGGCGGCGCTCAAGTACTACCTGCTCAAGTTCACGCCGCGGAAGTCCTTCGAGTACAACCCGAAGGAGAGCATCGACTTCCTCGGGCAGACCGGCCCCTACTGCCTCTTCAACTACGCGCGCACGCGCTCGCTGCTGCGGCGCGCCCGCGCGGAAGGAAGCGACGAAGTTGCGCCGCGCGCGGAGCGGAGCGACCAAGCACAGGTCGACCCCGGCTTCGACGAGACGGCGGCCGCGCGGCTCGGCACCGATCGCGAGCTCGAGCTGATCCGGCTGGTGGCGGCCTTCCCCGAGGCGGTGGCGCGGGCGGCGACGGCGCTCGACCCCTCGAAGATCGCCGAGCACCTCTTCGACCTCAGCAAGAGCTTCGCCTTCATCTTCACCGACAAGGCCAACCACCCCATCGCGACCTGCGAGGACGAGGAGCTCCGCCGTGGCCGGCTGATGCTGGTCGCCGCCGTGGGGCACGCGCTCAAGGCCGGGCTCACGCTGCTCGGCATCGAGCCCCTCGAGGAGATGTAGCCGATGCGTACCCTGCCCGAGGTCGACTATCAGGTGCTGACCGCGCTGGCGAAGCGCGAGTCGCCCGTCCCCGTGCTGGAGCTCGCCGCCGAGCTCGGCGTCGATCAGTCGAAGGTCACCGCCGCCTGCCTCGCCTTCGCCGGCGAGGGGCTCTGCGAGGTCAGCGAGCGGAGCGACAAAGAACTACGTCTCGGCCCGAAGGGCAAGGCTCTGCCGCGACCAGAGCAGCCAATCGCCGGCACGCTTCGCGTGGTGCTACCCGAGCGTGCATGCAACGTGGCGCTCTTCGAAGCCGGGAGGCCGCTCGACATCACAGCGCTCGCCGGATTTGCCAAGCTCGATCCCAAAGAGGTCGGTCAGGCCTTGCGACCTTTGCAGGAAAAGGGTTGGGCGACAAAGGAGGGCAAGCAGGTCACTCAATCCGAAGTGGGCAAGAAGGCCATCCTTGAGGTCGGTCCAGACGAGTTGCTGATCAACACGCTTGACGAACTCGGTTGCGCAACCGAAGCCCACTTGATCGCAACGTTCGACGGCTATGGCACAGCGCGCAAGCTCCTCGAGGGCCGCTCCGGCATCGTCGAGGAGCGTGAGCGCAAGCAGCGCCTGGCGCTCCTCACCGCCGCGGGCCGCGCGCTCGTCGCCGAGGGCATCGCCACCCGCCGCCAGGTGACGCAGCTCACCTCCGAGCTCCTCCTCTCCGGCGAGTGGAAGAACGTCGACCTGCGCCCCTACGACGTCACCCTCGCCGCCGAGCCCGTCTACCCGGGCAAGGAGCACCCGCTGGTCTCCATCTTCCAGCAGACGCGGCGCGTCTTCCTGGAGATGGGCTTCGAGGAGATCGTCAGCCCCTACGTGGAGTCGAGCTTCTGGGACTTCGACGCGCTCTTCCAGCCGCAGGACCACCCGGCGCGCGAGATGCAGGACACCTTCTACGTGGCGCGCCCCGCCGCCTGCCGGCTCCCCGCCCCAGAGCTGGTGGAGACGGTCAAGCAGACCCACGAGACCGGCGGCACCACCGGCTCGGTGGGCTGGCGCTACCGCTGGAGCCCCGAGGTGGCGACGCGCCCGGTGCTGCGCACGCACACCACCGCCTCCACCATCCGCGCGCTCGCCGCGAACCCGAGGCCGCCACGCAAGGTCTTCTGCGTCGGCCCCGTCTTCCGGCGCGAGACCGTCGACTACAAGCACCTGCCCATCTTCCACCAGGTGGACGGCGTCATCATCGACGAGAAGGCGAGCTTCGCCAGCCTGCTCGGCACGCTCTCGGCCTTCTACCGCAAGATGGGCTTCGAGCGCTTCCAGTTCCGCCCCGGCTTCTTCCCCTACACGGAGCCGAGCGTGGAGGTCTTCGTCTGGTCCGAGAAGAAGAAGGACTGGGTGGAGATGGGCGGCGCCGGGATGTTCCGCCCCGAGGTGACGCAGCCCTTCGGCTGCGAGGTGCCCGTGCTCGCCTGGGGCCTCGGCCTCGAGCGCCTCGCGCTCTTCCGCTACGAGCTCGCCTCTATCGCCGAGCTCTACCGCGCCCGCCTGCCCTGGCTGAAGGAGACGCCGCTATGCCGGTGATCGGGATCCCCGTCAACCTCCTCCTCGAGCGCATCCAGACCCGGCTCGACCGCGAGGACCTGGTGACGCACCTCCAGCACCTCGGCTGCGACGTCGAGGGCTACGCCACCGTGCGCCGCTTCCGCTGCACCCGCTGCGACAACGTCGTAGAGATCACCGAGACGGAGAACCCGCCAATCCTCTGCGACCGCTGCGGCTGCGACTTCAAGGAGCGCCCCGAGGCGCAGGTCGCGCTCGGCGAGTCGGACGTGATCCGGATGGAGCTCCTCGCCGTGCGGCCCGACATGTTCGACCCGGGCGGGCTCGCGCGCGTGCTGCGCAACTACCTCGGCGAGACCGCCGAGCCGGCGCGCTACGAGCTGGCCCCGCCGACGGTCACGGTCACCGTCGAGGAGCGCCTGGCCCGGCCCGACTCCTTCCGCCCCTCGATCGCCTGCGCCATCGTCCGCGACTTCACCCTCACCGACGACCTGATCAAGGTGGTGATGAAGCTGCAGGAGAACCTGCACTGGGCCATGGGGCGCGACCGCAAGCACGCCTCGATCGGCGTCTACGATCTCGACACGCTCCACGGCACCCGCTTCAGCTACGGCACCGTGGGCCCCGAGGAGCTCCGCTTCACCCCGCTCGGCCACGACCCCGCGCGGGACGAGCAGCGCCTGACCCCGCGCGCGGTCCTCGAGCAGCACCCGAAGGGCAAGGCCTACGCCCGCCTCCTCGCCGGCTTCAGCCGCTACCCGCTCCTCGCCGACGCCGAGGGGCAGGTGCTCTCGATGCCGCCCATCATCAACAGCGAGGAGACGCGCCTCCGCCCGAGCAGCCGCAACTTCTTCATCGACGTCACCGGCAGCGAGGACCGCATCGTCGGGAGGTGCCTCAACGTCCTCGTCACCTCGCTCGCCGAGCTCGACCGCGCCGCGCGCCTCGAGCAGGTGGCGATCGTCTACCCGGACCGCCGGGCGGTGACGCCCGACCTGGCCCCGCAGCGGGTCCCGCTCGACCCGCGCCTCGCCGCCTCGCGGAGCGGCATCGAGCTCACCCGCGACGACGTGGTGCGGCACCTGCGGCAGATGGGGCACGGGATCGGCGCGAGGGCCGAGGGGCCGATCGAGGTGCTGGTCCCCGCCTACCGGAACGACATCATGCACCCGGTGGATCTCGTCGAGGACGTGGCGATCGCCTACGGCTACCACAACATCGAGCCGGTGCTGGTCCCCACCCTCACCGTCGGCGGTGAGCTCGCGGTCGAGCGGCAGAGCGAGGTGGCGCGGCGGGCGCTGACCGGGCTCGGCTACTACGAGACGCTGACCCTGATCCTCACCTCGCCGGAGGTGAACTACGACTCGCTCTCGCTCCCGCGGCAGGACGACGCGGTGCTGATCGAGAACCCGATCAGCGCCGAGCAGACCATGATCCGCACCACGCTGATCGCCGGCCTGCTGGAGACGCTCAGCGTCAACACCAGCCACGAGCTCCCGCAGCGCATCTTCGAGATCGGCAACGTCACCCTCCTCGAGGGCGAGGCGGAGACGGGCGCGCGCGAGCACCGCACCATCGCCGCCGGCGCCATCGGGCCGCGGGTCGACTACTCGGAGATCCGCTCGGCCTGCGAGGCGCTGCTCCGCGACTTCGGCTGGAGGCTGGAGGCGGAGCCGAGCGCCGCGCCCTGCTTCATCCCGGGCCGCGGCGCGCGCGTCCTCGCCGTCCGGGGCGGCGAGCGGCGCGAGGCCGGGCTGATGGGCGAGCTCCACCCCGAGGTGCTCCTGCGCCGCAAGCTGGTCCACCCGGTCTCCGTCTTCGAGCTCCGCCTCGCCGCGCTCACCGACTGACCCTGGCTCCACCCTTGTCTTCCTGGCTGCGCCGTCGTCCGGCAGGGCGGACTTCCATTCATCGGTGAGGCCGCGGAATCTGGATATGAATCTGGCGTTGCTTGCTTTGTACTGATCGTAGTCCAGATACCCCGGCAGAGCGAACGCCTTCACGACGGACCCCTCGGATCAGTCCAGGGTTGGTTCTCCTGTTCCGCAAGCGCCAAACGCAGCGGCTGCAGCTCAAGACGCGTCGGCTGCCGGCGGCGCCCCCCGGTCATCAACCCGCCAGGTAGTCGTTCTCCCGGTGACCGAGGAGCCAGGTGCGGACCTCGAACGTCCGCACGCCTTCGCGCACGAACGGATCCGCCTCCGCGATCCGGGCCGCCTGGGCGCGATCACCCGCCTTGACGACGATGAGACCCGACGGGTGATCGAGGAACGGCCCACACAGCACGAGCTGTCCCCTCTCGTCGAGCGCGCGGATGTGGTCGACGTGCCGGAGGATCGTCTCCCGCGAGGCGTCGCGGCCGGGGACCTTCGAGAGAAGAATGGCGAAGCGCTCGTCCGTGGCCCCCGGTTCGTCGCCGTGCTTGAACCCGCGATACCAGACCTTGAGGTCCGGATGGCCCAACCGTCGCCGACGAAGTCGGTCGAGAGCTTGGCGCCGCTCGCGCTGAAGCGCAGGAGGACCAACCAGCCAGTGATGGTGAACGCCTTGTCGAGGTTGAAGAACGCCCGCACGTAGTGGGTGCCGCTCGTCAGGGCCGGCGAGAGGGGATACTGCATGCCGACGAAGTGGCCGGTCCCGCTGGACTCGAGCCGCAGGGCGCCCTTCCCGCTCTTCACCACGGTGCTGCTCGGAGTCGCGGTGCCAGTCCAGGCGGTGACCCGATCTTGCCAGGTCGCCGGCGCCCCCTCGAAGTCGTCGCAGAAGAGCAGCGGGGCGCTGCTGCCACAGCGCACGGCGGCGTCACCTCGCGGGCCCTCGAGGTGACGCGTGTCGCCGGGCCGAGCCTCGACGCGGGCGGCGTCGCCCGCCTGGACGACCTGATCGACGCGGTGATCGAGCCGCCCCTCCGGACGCTCGTAGCCTGCTCGCAGGCAGCCGGCGGCGAGGGTGCCACCCAGCAGGAGCAGGAGTGTGCCGGGGCCACGCACGATGCACCATGGTCCCACTGCGCGCGATGCCCACGCAAGCTCAGGTTCGGTGTTCCCTAGGCGCCCGTTCCGTTCTCCGAGGCGGTCAGCCCGCGGCCGACCCAGTGATCCCTATTTTGCGTAATAGGCGCTGAACAGCGACGGCCCGTCAGCATAGAGATCAGCCGTGAACTCCACCACGATTCCCGCAGTAGCTTCAGCCACAGTGGCGGGCAGGGAAGCGACAGTTGTAGGCCAGAGTTGAATGCTGACCAGCTTGCCATCTACACCCTTGATTTCACCCTTCCCTGTCGGCACAGGCCCACCGGAGTAGTCGTAGGTAGAGCAATCCTGGGTGAAGGTCAGCGCGGTCGCGACTTGAATCACGCCGGTTCCCGCTGGAAACTGGGAGGTCTGTCCAGCATGGGTCATCGTGTGGTGAGTGAGTGTCCAATTCCCCGGCAGCCATTCTGGGAGCTTGGTCTGAGGCTGGGGATCTTCCTTGTATCGGTCAAGCGCGATGACAATCGACTGATTCACACCGCCTTGCTTCAGGCTGTAGGAGATCGTGATCCTGGAGATACTCTCCTGATTGATGACCGCCACGGTCTCATCCGGCAAGACCAGAGAAGCTTGTCCTTGCTGACACTCCCAAGTCGAAACCACCTCGGAGCTCCCCATCTTGTGCGAGTAGGTATCATCGGCGCTAAAAGTGAAGGTCTGATCGGGCATATTGGCGATGGGCAAAGGCTGACCATCGACAGAAATGCCAACGACCTTCCATATCCCAAGCAGCGCCTGCTTCGTGACCACCTCGCACTCGCCGACGTGGTCGACCGAGACGGCCGCGGCCGCGGCCTGGCACTTGTTGCCGTAGGTCTGACCGTTGCATCCGCAGACCGGCGCGTACTCCATCGTGCAGGCGGTCGGGGTGGTGGCGCAGACGCCGAGGCCGCTCTTGCCGCAGCCCGAGGCGAACTTGCAGAACTGCCCCTTGGCGCAGGCGGCGTCGTGCTGGCAGGTCACCTCGACGACCTTGCAGGCCGCGGCCAGCGTGTAGCTGCCGGTCGCGTAGACCGAGACCGAGTAGACGGCGACCAGGTACTTGATGCTCTTCTCGGCCTTGTAGACCACGCTGACCTGGTTGCTCCCGGCCGCCTTCTTGTAGGCGACGCGCTGG
>JAKLHH010001289.1 GCA_022710245.1 Myxococcota bacterium | reverse complement strand
GAGGGACTCGGACGGCGATGGGATCGGCGACGCGTGCTCGATCAGGGAGGTCTCGATCGCCCCCTGGGTTGCCGCCGGCGCGACGGTCACGGCGACGGTCCAGCTCTACGGCCCGACCGACGAACCGCGCCCGTGGCGGTGCCTGGCGTGCCGGTCAGGCTGACCATCATCCGCGGGGGCCACGGCAAGGCGGTCTCCGTCCGCCTCGGAGATCCGGCGAGGGGGCCGAGGCCGATGCCAGCCCGCGCCGCGGTGGGCCCGCTGAGCCCGGCAGAGCAGGCGCTCGCCGCGCGGCTGCGCCGGGGCGAGGTGAGCGCCGTGAGCGAGGCGACGCGCCTCGGGTCCAGCGCCCTCGAGCCACTGATCGCGCAGCTCCTGAGTCGGACCGAGGTGGGCAGGCGAGGCCCCTCGCTCATCGTGCAGTACTACGCCACGGTCGCTCCGGGCCCGCTGCCGCGAGAGCTCTTCTACCTGATCGACGAGGACCGCGAGCTGGCGCTGCTAGCCCTCTCGGGCGACCCGCGACTGCTCGGCCCCTTGCGACGGCTGGTGGCGCTGCGCTCGCGCCAGGAGGACTGGCCCGCGCGTCGCTCGGCGCTGACCGCCCTCCTCGAGCTCGGCGATCGGGCGGCAGGCGTCGAGCTCCTGCGAGACTGGCCCGAGCAGATGTTCCGCGACGAGGACGAGCAGGGCCTGCTCGCGCTCAACGGTCTGGTCTCCGCGGCCATCCACCAGCGCCGCCTGGGCACACCGTTCCCCGAAGGGCGGAGGACGCTCCGCCAGCACGTCGCCGTGCTCTCGCGCTGGAGCGGCGTGCGGATGGTGCTGGATCCGGCGCTCGAGGGGGAGCTGCTCGACACCGTGATCCCGTGGACGGTGCGGACCGACCGCCTGAAGCTCGTCCTCCGCTGGCTGGGTCGGAGGGGTGCTCACTTCGTCCTCAGGCCGGGCTCGTTTCTCGTCACCACCTGGACCGGCGCGGTGGCGCACTGGCGCAAGCGGCTGCTGAAGGGCGACCCGCCCGCGAGGTGACCCGCCTCCGAGCTCCTCCTCGGCCGAGGCGCCAGGAAGGACCGGCCGCCCTCGCCGTAGTACCCCCGCGGAGGATGAACATGCGCTTGCTCCTCGCAGTATGCCTCTTCTCTCTCGCTGGCTGCTTCGGCGCGCTGGCGCCTCAGCCTGGACCTGCCCGACGCGCGGCCGCCCCGCCGCCGGTCACCTACACCAACCCCGCCTTCCAGCAGGGACCGGCCGAGCTCGAGGCCATGGTGACCAAGTGGACGGCGGGCTACCAGCCGATCGGCGCGGCCGTGGCCGGCCGGCTGGAGGCCTTCCAGCCGCTGCAGTTCGAGGTGGCGCGGGGGCGCTGCTACATGGCGGTGCTGCGGCTGCAGGAGGGCGCGCAGTTCTCCGAGCACGCGCGGCGGGGTGTCGCCTTCGTCTTTGACATGGCCGGCACCAGCGTCAACGGCGGGCCGGGCATCGCCGGGCCGGGCGGCGTCGGGAGCGCGGGCTGCCCGCAGCGCGGCGGCACCTCGAGCTTCGACCTGCAGGCCTACTGGGGCAGCGCCCTCGACAAGACCCGCGTCCACGAGCTCGGGACGGGGCCCTACACGGTCCAGTTCTTCATCAAGGCGATCAGCGAGGGCCGGCTCCAGGCGCAGCAGGCCGATCAGGAGCGCCAGCTCGAGGAGTCGCGACGCTTCCACCAGCAGCGCGCCGCCGAGACCTGCCGCCGCTGCGTGCGGCAGCGGGAGGAGTGCCGCGACGGTCGCCACCGGCCGTTCGGAGGCACCTGCCTGCGGGAGTTCGACTCCTGCCTGAGCCGGAGCAGCGTGCGCGCCGACGAGTGCCCCTACTGATCACCCGCCTCGACTGACTCGCCCGGACCAGCGATGAGGCGGCGTGTGGCTACAGCCACGGCCCGTGCTCGTGCTACGCTCGCAGCGTCAGCAGGAGAGCCTCATGGACTGGGAATGCCCGCGCTGCGGCCGTCGCCATCCGACCATCCCCGATCGCTGCTCGGGCTGCGGTGAGACGCCCGAGATCGTGCAGAACGTGTGGCGCTGCCAGCACTGCGGGCGCGAGGACATCCCGGGCACGCAGGGGCAGTGCCCGGGCTGCCGCGCGGCGCGCGGCCTCGGCGCCGAGGTCCGCGTCGACGCCTCGCAGCGCGTCGAGGGTGAGCGCGGCCTGGCCCTGGCGCGCGCGGCCTGGCCCTACTGCGCGTACTGCGACGTGCAGGTCGAGCCCGTCGACGCGAACGGCAACCCCCGCGCGGCGTGCCCGGAGTGCGGCGGCGCGCTCAGCGAGGCGACGAAGGAGGCCGCCTCGCAGACGCTCGAGGCGGACGTCGCGGGGCAGTACCGCAAGGAGCAGGTGCAGGCGCGGGGCGGCGCGCCCGCGCCCAGGCCGGCGCCGCCCCCGCCGCGCCGCTCGGGCCGCGCCTGGATCATCGCGCTCGTCGTCGGCAGCGTGTTCGTGGCCGGCATCTACCTCCTCTTCTTCCACCGCTGGAAGAAGGAGCTGACGGTCTCGGGCCGGCAGTGGGAGCGCGTGATCGAGGTGGAGGTCTACGGGCCCGT
>JAKLHH010001288.1 GCA_022710245.1 Myxococcota bacterium | reverse complement strand
GGTGAGCCGCGTGACCTTGCCGCCCTGGTAGAGGTAGAGCTCCTGCCCGTCGACCCAGGCCACGCGCCCGGCCAGGTGGTCGAGGCCGATCAGCTGGGCGCCGGAGTACTTCGCCAGCACCTGCGTCCCGGAGCCATCGTGCCGGTAGATGGCGGTGCCGGCCTTCCAGACCGCCGCGCCCTGGCTGAGCAGGCGCTCGGCGCGGGCGGTGAAGAGCGAGGTGACGCCGTCCATGCCGGGATCGGAGCGGAGGCCGAGATCGAGCGTCTTCGAGCTGGTCCGGTGGTAGAGCTCCCCGGCCGCCGGATCCGCGCCGCGCAGCATGTAGAGCACCTCGCCCGCGTCGGAGGCGAGGAGCTCCGCCCGGCTGCTCTCGCCAGGCGCGGTGAGCTGCTGCTCCTCACTGCTCCCGGCCTTGCGGGCCATCAGGCGCAGCTTGACCGTCGAGCCGTCCGGCGACCGCGCGGTGTAGAACAGCCACCCGCCGCTCGTCTCCAGGCCGGTCGCGTAGTAGTGCTGGGCGCAGGCGAAGGTCACCGGGGGATCGATCGCCCAGCTCCCCTTGCAGGCGGCGCCGTCCCTCTGCGACGGGGTCGGGGTGAGGGGACCGGCCCCTGCGCCGTCGCTGCCGAGCGGCACGGAGCGGCTGCCGCAGCCGAGGACGAGCAGCTGACCCACGACGAGGAGCACGACCCTTCGCAGCTGCACGCGGTACCTCCCTGGGCAGGCAGGTGCGGGGCAGCAAGCATCGTGCCCGGAGGCCCGGCGCGGCCACTCGCGCGGCATTGCTGGGGAGGCACCCGCAGAGCGGACGGCGGCCCCTGGCAGGCGTGTCACGTCGAGGCGCGAGGACCTCAAGATTCTGAGTGTCCGCCTCTGCCGCGACGTCGCCTCCGCCGTGATGATCCGCCGCCAGCGATCACACGATCTCGCAAAGCGCCGTGACAGAACAGTTATCCTGAGCTTGATGAGATGATGTCGCGCATTGACGCGATGATGACCCACCGCCATGATCTGATGTATGAGGACCACGATCGCCATCGATGAAGGGTTGCTCGAGCTGGCGAAGCGTCGGGCGAGGGAGCGCCGGACCACGGTGGGGCGGGTGGTGGAGGACGCGCTCCGCGCCGCCCTCGTCGAGAAGCCCGAGGAGCCAGCGCCGCCGTTCGAGCTGGTCACCTTCCACGGCGACGGACCACACGAGGGGATCGATCTGGATCGGACCTCCGCGCTGCTGGCCGCCGAGGACGCGGCTCGCTACGGGCGGAAGGACTGAATGCTCCTCCCCGACGTCAACGTGCTGATCTACGCCCACCGCGCCGAGTCGCCTGAGCATGCGGCGCACGCGCGTTGGCTCACGGACACCGCCACCGGCCCGGAGCCCTTCGGCCTCTCCGAGCTGGTCCTGAGCGGCGTCGTTCGCATCGTCACGAACCCTCGCGTCTTCAAGACACCGACCCCGCTGGAGACGGCGCTCGCGTTCGTCGAGGCGCTGCTCCGCTGCCCGAACGCGGTGCGGCTGCGCTGCGGTCCGCGCCACTTCGACATCTTCGAGGAGCTCTGCCGGCAGACCCACGCCTCAGGCAAGCTCGTCGCCGACGCCTACCACGCCGCGCTGGCGATCGAGCACGGCTGCGAGTGGGTCTCGACCGACGCCGACTTCGGGAGGTTCCCGAACCTGCGCGTCCGTCACCCGCTGCACCCGCGGGCGCGCTGACCAGGCCGAACCGCCAACCCGGCACAGCGGCGATCACCCCGACCCGCTCTCGACTCTGCCTGGCCTCGGCACTCTCCCCCTCACGCGAGGGTAAGCTGCCACACGATCATCGCCGTGTGCTAACACCAAGTGCGCCTTGCGCGCGAGCGTTCGCTGCTGGTAGAACCGCGACGCGCCGCTCTCGCTGCGGCGCCATCTCCACCGGACGGCTGTGATGGACAACATGACGGACAGGACCCTCGGTATCGACAGCGGCTCGACCACCCTCAAGCTCTGCGTCCTCGACTCGCAGGGCGCCGTGACCCACGCGGTGCTCCCCCACGACGGCGACCTCCCTGGCACCCTGAACCGCCTCCTGGAGAGCCTCGGCGAGCGGTCGGGCGAAGCCGCGAGCAGCGCGCTCGCCGGCGCGCGCGGCCTGACCACCGGCAACGAGGGGCGGCACCGCATCGCGCTCCCCGAGGTCATCGCGGCGGTCGCCATCGAGCGCGGGCTCGAGGCCCTCGAGCTCAGGCCGCGGGCGGTGGTGTCGATGGGCGGCGAGGACCTGGTGGTCTACGTCCTCAGCGACCGCGGGCGCATCGTCAACACCTACTCGGGCAACAAGTGCGCGTCGGGGACGGGCGAGTTCCTCCGCCAGCAGCTCGGCCGCATGAACCTGCGCCTCGAGGACCTGAACGAGGTCTGCGAGGGCGCCAAGGTCTCCCGCCTCTCCTCGCGCTGCTCCGTCTTCATGAAGAGCGACTGCACGCACCGCCTGAACAAGGGCGAGGCGAGCAAGGGCGACATCGCGCTCTCGCTCTCCAAGGTGATGGCCGACAAGGTCGCCGGGTTCCTCACCAAGGCCAAGCTCTCGAGCGGGCAGGTGG
>JAKLHH010001287.1 GCA_022710245.1 Myxococcota bacterium | reverse complement strand
GTGCCAGGCTCCGTGTGCACGGTGGGGGCGGTGGCCGAGACCGCCTCGGGTGGGCGCCGGAGCGTCGGCTCGAGGACCGCCGGGGGCGCGGCCGGCACGGCGGCGCCGCAGCGGGGGCAGAACGCGGCACCCTGGACGATCGCTTCGCCACACGCGCAGCTCACGCGCTCACCTCGCTCCGCGCGAGTATCGCACAGGGCAGGCGCCACAGGGGAGCGCGGGGTGGCCCAGCAGCGGCGCGGAGGGCGCGGCGGGCGCGGCGGGCGCGGAGGCTGTTGCACCCGGCGCCGTGCGCGTCGATACTGGGCTCGTGCCCCAGACCACGACGCAGGTCACCGTCCCTGACGAGGTGGTCAGCCCCGAGGACCACCTCGGCCCCTGGAGCTCGCTCCTCTTCGTCGAGCTCGAGCTCGGCGCCTACCTGCTGGTCCTCTGCCTCGGGCTGATCCTCGCCCAGCGCTGGAAGCGGCGCGCCCGGAGCGCGGACGCGTCCTTCGACCCGGCGGTGCCGCTGACGCCCGGCGAGCGCGTGCTCCATGGCAAGGTGGAGCACGCCGCCAACGAGGAGCTCGCGGTCCGCGTCGAGGTCTACCAGGACGGGACCGAGGGAGAGAGCTCGGGGACCTGGAGCACGAGCTGGAAGGAGGCGTACCGCCGCGTGAAGGTGCACCCCTTCTACCTGCGGCACGCGAGCGGCCAGCGGATCCGCGTGGAGCCCAGCGAGGACGTCACGCTGGTCGACGAGATGGACGGGGTGATCCGCGTCAACCTCGCGCGTCGCGTGCGGTTCGCGGAGCTCACGCCCGGTGAGGAGATCTTCGCCCACGGTCAGCTCGAGCAGTCGACCGACCCGGAGGCCGGCGGCTACCGCGGCGGAGGCAGCGCGCTGGTCCTGCGCCCGCGCAGGGACGGCCAGCTGCTGCTCTCCTCGGAGCCCCTCGGCGAGCGCTTCCGGCGGCGGCAGCGCCACCACCGCGGCTTCGCCGTCGCCGCCGCGCTCCTCCTGGTGGGCGCCAACCTCTTCGTCGTCTCTTACTTCGCCAGCCTCGCCGCGGGCGTCCCGGGGCGCGCGCGGATCACCGACCTCAAGCACATCGACAACAGCGACTCCGACGGCGAGAGCCACACCTACCGTGTCTGGCTCGACCTGCAGACGCCGAGGCGCGCCGCCTTCACCGACGACGTGAGCGCGAGCCTCTTCAAGCGGCTGCGCGTGGGGATGGAGCTCCCCGCCCGCCACACGCCGACCCTGGTCATCGGCTCGACCCGCGTCGGCGCTGGCGCCACCTATCACGGCGGCCTCCTCCTGCCGCTGCTCTTGCCCGTCTTCGTCCTCGGGGTCGTCTACCTCTTGATGGGCGCCGGCCCCCTCACCTGGCACGAGGGCCAGGAGCTCAACGACAGCGAGAGTGGCCGGCTGGCCGACAGCGTGCCGCGCCCGCCGGGGATCGACGACTGCGCCGAGGCCGGCGAGGACGTCGAGGAGCCGGGGGGGACCGCGGGACCGTGAAGACCACCGTGAAGACCACCGTCCTCAGCGTCCCCGACCACCAGGTTCGGCCCACCGGCCACCTCGAGCCCTGGACCTCGCGCTGGTTCGCCGCGTTCGAGCTCGCCGGCTACCTCCTCCTCCTCTGCCTGGCGATCGTCCTCACGCGCCGCTGGGCCCGCCGGGCGAGGAGCGCCGACGCGTCCTTCGATCGCAGCGCGCCGCTGACCCCGGGCGAGCGCGTGCTCCACGGCGAGGTGGAGCACGCCGCCGGCGAGAAGCTCGCGGTGCGCGTCGAGATCGACCAGGAGGGCAGCGAGCAGGAGGGCTCCGGCAGCTGGAGCACGAGCTGGACGGAGACGAACCGCCGCGTGCAGGTGCGCCCCTTCACCCTGCGGCACGCGAGCGGCAAGCGGATCCGCGTCGAGCCGCACCGCGAGGTCACCCTCGCCGACGCGATGGACGGCGTCATCCGCGTCAACCTCGCGCGGCGGGTGCGGGTCGCCGAGCTGACGCCGGGCGAGGCGATCTTCGCCCACGGGCTCCTCACCGAGGTGCCCGACGCCGAGGGGGGCGGCTACCGCGGCGGCGGCACCGCGCTCGTCCTGCGCCCGCGCAAGGACGGCCGGCTCCTGCTCTCCTCGGAGCCGCTCGGCGAGCGCTTCCGTCGCCGCTGCCGCCTCCACCGCCGCTTCTTCATCGCCACGCTGCTGCTCTTCCTCACGGTCAACCTGCCGCTGCTCGCCTACTTCTCGAGCCTCCTCGCCGGCGTCCCCGGACGGGCCCGCGTCACGGACCTGAAGCACCTCGTCGAGAGCGACTCCGAGGGGGAGACGCACACCTACCGGGTCTGGCTGGACCTCCTCACCCCGGTGCAGGCGAAGTTCACCGACGAGGTGGACGCGACGCTCTTCAAGCGGCTGCAGGTGGGGATGGAGCTGCCGGCGCGCCACACCACCGCGGGCGTGGCCAGCACTCGCCTCGGGATCGGGGCCAGCTACCACGTGATGGCGCTGGTGATCCTGCTGCTGCCGCTGATGATCCTCGCGCTCGTCTACGGGGTCCGCGGACCACGCGCGCTCAGCTGGCACGAGGGCAGGGCGCTCAACGAGGG
>JAKLHH010001286.1 GCA_022710245.1 Myxococcota bacterium | reverse complement strand
AGGTGCAGGTCGGGACCACGGCGGCTCCGGATGGCCTGCGCGGCCTCGCGCGCGTCGGGCGCTGGTTCCAGGAGTCAGCGAAGATCGTCCGCGACGCGCGCTTCCGCCTGCGTGACAGGGTTCTGGTCGCGGCAGCTACGCACGACCGCCCGACCTGTGCGGCGCCGCTCAAATTGCGCCCACCCCAGCTCGGTTCCCTTCACCCCACAGGAGCTCGCTGATGAGGCTCGTCTGGTTCGCTCTGGCCCTGGCGCTCTGCGGTACCCTCTCCTCGACGAGCGCGCAGGCGAAGCCACCCACGGAGCGCGCCTCCGACGAGCTCGGGCCCGCCGCGTTCCAGAGCAACCTCGCGCAGCAGTTCGCGCTCCGCGCGCAGCAGGGCGGGCCAGCGACGGGCGCGAACGGGCTCTTCAACGCGAGCTCCCGACTGCAGTCGCTGATGCACCAGGGGATCGCCGACGCGTACCGGTGGTTCTGGCTCTCGCGAGCTGTTTCTCCTTCGCGGCGGGCCTGGCGGCCGCGCTAGTCCGCAGGGGGCGCACAAAACAAAACCTCCGGTTACGATTTGTGCGCTACCCGGGGCGCGCTCGCGAGCCATATCGCCGAGAAGCTGCACGCGTACACGATGCCGCGTTCGCGGCCCAACTCGCGGGTGAAGGACCTGCCCGACCTCGCGCTGCTGGCGACGGCGCAGGCCATCGATGCCAGACGCCTGCGGCTGGCGCTCGAGCAGACGTTCACATTCCGCAGGACCCATCCGCTGCCGAGCTCGGTTCCCGCGGCACCACCGTCCTGGGAGAGCCCGTACGCCGCGATGGCGCGGGAAGACCAGCTCGCCTGGGCGACGCTCGACGAGGTCACGATCGCGGTGCAGGCGTTCCTCGATCCGGTGCTCGCCGGAGACCTCGACGCGAGGTGGATTCCTGGCGAGTGGCGCTGGGCATGATCGCGGCGCTGGTGCTACGAACACCGATTTGACGCCCGCTGACCCTCGCTGCTACCGTCGACGCGCAGTGGAGCGGCGCCGCCCAGGTCGAGCGGTCGGGCGGAGTTGCCGCGACCAACCAACCGCCAAGGAGCGCGAGCGTGAGCCAGGGCGCGACCGACGTCTGCCTGACCTTCGACCTCGACTGGGCCCCGGACTTCATGCTCGACGATCTCGCCGCGCTCCTCGTCGAGCACGCGCCGGGCGTGCGCGTGACCTGCTGCTGCACGCACGACAGCGCCGGCGTGCGCCGGCTCCTCGCGCGTGAGGGCTGCGAGGTCGCGCTGCACCCGAACCTCGTCGACACGCACGATCCCGAGGCGCGCCTCGCCGAGCTCCACGCGGCCTTCCCCGAGGCGCGCGGCGTGCGGCCGCACCTCCTGGCCCACCACTTCCGCGTCATCGCGCCGTACCTCCGGCGCGGCCTCGAGTACCTCTCGAGCGATCTCTGCTTCCTGCAGGCGGACCTGCGCCCGGGCCACGACTGGAGCGGCCTCACGCGCCTGCCGATCTACTGGGAGGACGACGTCCACTGCCTCTCGGGGATCGAGCGCTTCGACGCGGCGGCGCTCTCCCTCGAGCAGCCCGGGCTCAAGGTGATCACCTTCCACCCCGTGCACCTGTTCCTCAACACGCGGGAGATGGACGACTATCACCGCGCCAGGGGCAGCTTGCGCAGCGAGCCCGACGCGCTCGCGCGGCGCCAGGAGGGCCCCGGCGTGCGGAGCCTCTTCCTCGAGCTCCTCGGCGCGCTCGACCCCGCGCGCACCCGCACCCTCGGTCAGGTCCACGACGCCTTCCTCGCCGCCTCGCCGAGGCCGCAGGCCGCCGAGCGCGCCCGCGCCCAGCTCCTCGGCGGAGCGACGCCCGTTGCACCGAGACCGCGCGCGAGCGCAGGAGCGCGCGAGCCCCGCCGCGTCCTCGTCACCGGCTGCGGCGGCCCGCTCGGCGTCAACGTGACGCGCTCGCTGCTCCAGGCGCCCGAGCCGCTCTGGCTCCTCGGCACCGACTGCGATCCGTGGCACCTCCCGCTGGCGCTGACCCCGGGGGTGGCGCTGATCCCTCCTGCGCGAGAGCGCGAGGCCTACCTGGCCGCGCTCGATCGTCTGGTCGAGGAGCACCGGATCGAGCTCCTCATCCCCACGCACCCCGTCGAGGTGCGGGCGATCTCCGAGCACCGCGGCCGCTGGGCCGCGCGGACCTTCCTCCCCGACCACGAGGTGATCGCGGCCGCCGACGACAAGTGGCGCACCCAGCAGACCCTCGAGGCCGCGGGCGTGCCGGTCCCGCGTACGATCCGGATCGACCGTCCCGAGGACCTGCGCCGCTGCTTCGCGGAGCTGCCCGGCCGTCCGGTCTGGGTCCGCGGCTCGGGCGCGCCCGGCCTCGGGATCGGCGTCGCCTCCCTGCCCTGCCGCGAGCTCGAGCACGCGCTGGCCTGGGTCGATCACCACCGCGGCTGGGGCGGCTTCATCGCCAGCGAGTACCTGCCCGGACGGAACCTCACCTGGTGCGGCCTCTTCGAGGCGGGCGAGCTCGTCGCCTGCCAGTCCCGCGAGCGGCTCGCCTACGTGCTGCCGCACGTGAGCCCGAGCGGCATCACCGGCGCGCCGGCCCTCAG
>JAKLHH010001285.1 GCA_022710245.1 Myxococcota bacterium | reverse complement strand
AAGATCGGGGTGGTCTCGACCCCGGGCAGCGGCAGCACCTTCTGGTTCGAGGTCCGGCTGGAGGCCGCGCGCAAGCCGTCGCAGGAGGTCCAGCCCGCCGCGCCCGCGCCGCTGCCCAGGCTCAGCGGCCGCGTCCTCGTCGCCGAGGACAACGAGGTGAACCTCGAGGTCGCGCGCCGGATGCTGCAAGGGGCCGGGCTCACCGTCGACGTGGCCGTGAACGGCCGCGAGGCGGTGGAGCGCTGGAGCGCCTCGCGACCAGACCTCGTGCTGATGGACGTGCAGATGCCGGAGCTCGACGGCAACGACGCGACGCGCCGGATCCGCGCGCTGGAGGCGGAGGCGGGCGGCGGAGCGCGCACGCCGATCATCGCCCTCACCGCGCACGACATGCCGAGCGACCACGCCGACTGCCTCGCCGCCGGCATGGACGGCTACCTGGCCAAGCCGTACGGCCGCCGGCAGCTCCTCGAGCTGCTGCAGCGCCACCTTCCGCGCGGCGCCGCGCCGGAGGCCGCCGCTGCAGCCGGGCCAGCGGCGCAGGCCGCGCCGGGGGCGCGCTGAATGACCACGGTGCACGCGCTCGTCGTCGAGGATGAGCCGATCTCCGGGCGCCTGGTGGAGCGCGCGCTCACGCGACGTGGTCACCAGGTCGACTGGTACCCCGACGCCGAGCAGGCCGCGGTAGCCTGCGAGCGCGAGTCCTACCAGCTGATGGTCCTCGACTGGATGCTCCCCGGCATGGACGGGCTCGAGCTCTGCCGCCGCGTGCGGCAGCGTCCGGGGGGCGACAGCGTCGCGGTGCTCGTCATCACGGGCCGTGACGGCCAGGCCGACCTGCAGGAGGTGCTGCGGGCCGGCGCCAACGACTACCTGCCGAAGCCCATCGACCTCGCCCAGCTCGCGACCCGCGTCGCGATCGCCGAGCACTGGCTCGAGGAGACGGCGCGGCGCAAGGCGGTCGAGGCAGAGCTCCAGGCCAGCGAGCGCCGCCGCCTGGCGCTGCTCGAGGCCATCCCGGATCTGATGCTGCGGGTGTCGCGGCACGGGGAGCTCACCGCCTGCCAGGCGCCCGCGGGCTGGCGCGGGCCCGCCGCGCATCCGCGCCCCGGGCTCCGCCTCGAGGAGGTGCTCCCGGCCGACGCCGGGGTGCGGGCACGCGCCCTCGTCGAGGTGACGCTGCAGAGCGGCCGCATGCAGATCGGCGAGCTGCAGCTCCCGGGAGAAGCCACCCGGCACCTCGAGCTGCGCGCGGTCGGCTGCGCCGCGGATGAGGCGCTCGTGCTGGTCCGCGACATCACCGACCGCCGCCAGATGGAGACGCGCCTCCTCCTCGCGGATCGGATGGTGTCTCTGGGGACGCTGGCCGCGGGCGTGGCCCACGAGATCAACAACCCGCTCACGTACATCATCGCCAACCTGGAGTTCGCCGAGGAGGAGCTCGCCCGCCTGGGCCAGCACCTCTCGCCCGGCCGCCTCGAGGAGCTCGGCCAGGTGCTCTCGGAGACCAGGGAGGGCGGCCATCGCGTGCGCCGCATCGTGCAGGACCTGAAGGCCTTCTCGCGCCCTGACGAGGGGAGCCTCGGCCCGGTCGACGTCCGGGCGGCCGTCGAGGCGGCGATCAACCTGGCGATGAACGAGCTCCGACACCACGCCCGCCTGGTCCGCCGGCTCGAGGAGGTGCCGCCGGTCGTCTCCAACGAGGCGCGGCTCTGCCAGGTCTTCCTGAACCTGCTCGTCAACGCGGCGCAGGCGATCCCGGCAGGCCAGACCGGCGAGGTCGTGGTCAGCACCAGCACCGACGGCGCCGGATGGGTCGTCGTCGAGGTGCAGGACAGCGGGGTCGGCATCCCCGCCGAGAACCTGCATCGCATCTTCGACCCGTTCTTCACCACCAAGGCGGTCGGGGTCGGCACCGGCCTCGGGCTCTCCATCGTGCACAGCATCGTCACCGGGCTGGGCGGCGAGATCGCGGTGACCAGCGAGCCAGGCCGCGGCTCCTCCTTCCGGGTGCTGCTGCCCGCCTCCGCTGAGCCGCGACGCGAGCGGCCCGTGAGCGTCGAGGCCGTGTCCGTCCCGCGCGCCCGCGTCCTGGTGGTCGACGACGAGCCGCACGTCACCGGCGCGCTCGAGCGCTTCCTGCGCGGCCATGAGGTGGTCGCGGCGCGGAGCGGTCGCGAGGCGATCGACCGTTGTCTGGCGGGCAGCTTCGACCTCATCCTCTGCGACGTGATGATGCCGGGGCTGAGCGGCTTCGAGGTCCACGAGGCGCTGCGGCGCATGCGCCCGCACCTCCTCGGAGGCTTCGTCTTCATGACCGGCGGCACCGCGAGCGCGCCGCTGATGGACGCGCTGCGACGCCTGACCGGGAGCTGGCTGGAGAAGCCGTTCTCGGCGAAGGAGGTCCGCCGCATCCTGCGCGAGCGCCTCCGCGGCTCCCAGGCCGTCGCCGCGACGCCGACCGGCAGCGCGACGCCGACCAGCAGCGCGACGCCGACCAGCGCGATGCCGACCGGCAGCGCGACGCCGACCAGCAGCGCGACGCCGACCAGCAGCGCGACGCCGACCAGCAGCGCGACGCCGACCAGCAGCGCGACGCCGACCAGCAGCGC